>NZ_JAOTGF010000019.1:0-43046 GCF_044427305.1 Streptococcus sp. 2021WUSS109 | reverse complement strand
TGGTGCTTTAGCACCTGCTCGGGAAAGTGGTGCGCGAGGAAGCTATTTCAGTGGGCCTTTGGCCCTGGCCGGAACAAGCGGCTTATAGCCGCAGAACAAACCACCAGTTCGACTGGTGGTTTTGATTATTCTCAAAAAACGCTTGCATTTCATAAATTATTGTTTTATAATAATTTCGAAGAAAATATTATCATAAAACAATAATAATCGGAGGTTTGCAATGAAAACAAATCTACTCAAAACAGCAGGATTATTAGCTGGCTGTGTTCGCTATTTCTTCTATTTGTTGATTGCAGGCTATATTTTCTTCAGCCTGGTTGGTTTCAGAGGCGACTCATTTGTGATAGGCTCTTGGGAATACACCTTTAACAAACCCATTGACCAGATTGGTATCTGGCTCATCCTTTTAACAAGTGGATTGATCTTAATCGTCTTGACGGCACTCAGCCACATTGCCTACTTGATTCAAAAGCTATGTAAGATATTTCTGGAAGAAGATTATTTCGCTTCAGCGAGTCTGAAACTGTATCAGAAACTCTTCATCAGTTTGCTCGTCCTAACTGCTGGGCAATTTTGCCTAACCAGCTTGATTGCCCTGACAAATGCTGCTGGACCAAACAACTTCCTCAATCTGCGTTGGTCAGATTTTATCCTCAATGCTCTCTTTATCTTCCTGACTTATTTTGTCTGGACCTTAGTACAAAAGGGGCAACAACTTGAAACCGAGAACAGCGAGTTTATCTGATATGGAAATGATTCGCGTAAACTTAGACAAGGTCCTCAAAGACCGACAGATGACTTCCAAGGACCTGGCCGAGCAAGTCGGCATTACCGAGGCCAACCTGTCTATTCTCAAAACAGGCAAGGCCAAAGGCATTCGTTTTAATACCCTGATGAGCATCTGCCGAATCCTAGACTGCCAACCAGGAGATATTTTGGAATATGTGAGTGAGGGGTAGATACATAAAAAGAGATGAAGCAAAAAGGCTTTAATATAAAAAAACAGCTTAGAACCGCGCCATTCGAGACGTTAATTCTAAGCTATTTTTGATTGTTAAAATTTTAATCAAAAGACTAATCCAACCTCTTTTTAATAAGTCGCTAAGTGTTTTTCTAGTTGTAATTGACCAAATGCATAAAGGGTACAGATAACCCAATAAATAAGGGCAACACAGATGTAAACTGTCATGTAGTCCGACTTGGCTCCGCCGACTATTTTTGCCTTATTGAAAATCTCTGGTACAGTAATCATAGCTGTCAGAGAGGTACTTTTGACCATGTCTAAGAGGATGTTGCTAAGGGGTGGAAGGGCAATGCGAAAGGCTTGGGGAATGATGATTTTTTGGTAAATCACATTGGTCCGCAAACCCAGGGAACGCGCCGCTTCCCATTGCCCCTTATCAATGGCTGAAAGAGATGCACGAATAATTTCAGAAATGTAGGCACTGGACATGGAGGTAAAGGCGATGATAGAGGCTGTTATGGCATCTAACTGCAAGCCCATAAAGGGCAGACCAAAATAGATGAAGAAAAGAAGAACCATGAGGGGAATGCCACGCATGAGAGAAATATGGGCTATAGCCAACCAACGCAAGGGTCCAAACTTAGACATCCGCATGAGGGCTACAAAAAATCCACAGAAAGTCCCCAAGGCAAAACCAATTAGGGATAGGGATAGAGTGTAGGGAAGTCCCTCCAAAATCTGTGGAATAGCCTCTCTTGCAATATCTGCATTAAAAACTGCCTGCCAGTTAATATCCATATCTTCTCCTCTTTCCTAAAAACCAGATAGACCTTGCCAGTCTGGGACTGACAAAGTCTATACAAGATGCATTTATCGTCATTTAGTTTTTCTTTTATTACTTCGCTAACTCACCTTGCCTGATTGAAACAGTCTGGGGGACTGTTTCAAGTCAATGCCAAGAAACAAGAAAGCATTGAGATATGCCTGCGGCAGTTGATGCGAACTTTGTTCGCTTTATTTGCAACCTCCAACTATCTCCCAGATAGTTGGAGCGAGTACTAAAAGTAAACTAAAAGACTATAATTTGTTACTAATTCTTATTCAACTTCGATAACCGGCAATTTATCAGCATTTTCAACAGGGATTGTCAAATCTTGTCCTGCATAGTATTTCTCAGAAATTGCCTTCAAAGTTCCGTCAGCTTTCATTGCTTCAAGAGCCTCGTCAATTTTTTCTTTCAAGCTTGTGTCAGCCTTGCTCATGACAATGCCTTGTTCAGTTGGATTGTATTTTGCATCACCCATTTTTACCTTGATGTCTGGGAAGTTAGCATTTGCCCATTTGATGGCCATGACTTGTGTGTAGTAGTCGTTTGGAATGAAGTCTGTACGACCTGTTGATACATCACGCAAATAGACATCGTTGGTTACGTTGTCATAGATAACTGGCTCTGCACCTTGCTTTTCAGCAATTTTCATATACTGAGTACCTGCGCCACCACCAGCTTTTTTACCAGTCCAGTCACTCAAGTCAGCTGCTTCGATTCCTGATGAACCATTTTCACGAACGATGTAGCCGCCAACTGAATATTTGTAAGGGATAGAGAAGTTATACTTTTCCTTACGTGCTTCCGTCATGTCAAAGTTGTTAACAGAAATATCGACTTTTCCACTGTCCACAGCTGTAAAGGCTTCTGCCACACCGATTTCTTGGTATTCGATTTCCAATTTCAAACGTTTACCAATTTCATTGATCATGTCAATTTCATAACCGACCAATTCTTTAGCATCGTTGTAGTAAGAAGTTGGGAAAAGGGTCCCTGGTGTTGCAACCTTCAAGACACCTGCTTCTTGTACTTTTTCCCATTGAGTCTGTTCAGCAGAAGAACTGCTAGTATTAGAACTTGAGCTAGAACATGCTGCCAAGGTCAAAGTAGAAACCAAGAGAGCTGAGGCCAAAACTTTTTTCAACATAAAACAATCTCCTTTGGAAGCAATAGCTTCCTTTTTACTTTTTCGGTGTTAACCCACCAACTTTTACAGGTTAACATTTTGAAAACGTTTTGGCAAATAATTGAACTGAAAAATGAATTCCCTTACAAGTTGAGTAAACCTGCTGCCTCCATTTGGTCTGCCAACTGCAAGAGTAAATCCTCTCGTCCCTTGGCTGCTGTCAATTGGATGCCGATTGGTAAGCCATCAGCCCGCACATAAGTTGGCAGAGAAATGGCTGGCTGACCACAAATATTGGCCTGCTGCGTAAAGGGGGTTAGGGCTAGGCTGTCCTCAAACATTTGCCAGATCAGATCCTGCTGCTCTTCCATGGAATAGTTCTGGGTGTGCTTGAGGCGGTCCAGCAAATCTGCTGGCAGGTCAAATTGCCCATGCTTGGGCGCTACATCAGCCACTGTCGGTGTCAGGAGCAAGTCGTAATCCTCATGGAAACGCGCCATGCTGGCTCCAAACTGGTCCCAGTCCAAGAGGGCCTTGGAGTGCAATTTGGCTGGAATGGTTTGCCCGCTTTGGTAAATAGCCCAGGACATGACTTCCATGTCTTCCAAGGTTATCTGGCGCCCAAAAGCTGCTTCGATGTCGTCAAACATCTGGGCTGTGTCCACGCTGTTCATCAGGTAGAAGGACTTCATCAGGGCCACTCCATCCAGAGGATATTCTGACAACTCCACCAGCTCATGCCCTAAGGCAGCCAAGTGATGACAGGCTTTTTGAACCGCTTCTACCGCTTCAGGACTGACCTTGCTCCCTACTGGCGACTTGCTATAGTAGGCGATTTTAAGGGGGCGAGACAATTTTCCAAACACCTCCTCTTCGCTCAGCTTGGCAAGGGGAAAGGGGGCTTCCAGCTGATAGTCCTGGAAATGGTAGAGCAGACGCTGGGTATCACGGACAGACTTGGTCAGGGCAAAATTGACAGACGCCCCCTGCCAGCCACGATAAGACTTAGGTCCAACTGGAATCCGACCACGACTGGTTTTGAGCCCGATCAAGCCATTGAAAGAGGCTGGGATACGAATAGACCCACCACCATCTGATGCCGCAGCAATAGAAACCATGCCTGAAGCCAGTGCTGCGGCTGCTCCGCCACTTGATCCACCAGCATTGCGACTGGGGTCCAAGGGAAGATTGACAGGACCATGCAGGCTGGCATCTGAGATATTTTTGAAGCCGAATTCTGGCGTGTTGGTCCGACCGACAATGATGAAGCCCAAGTCCTTCAATCGTTGAACATAGGTATCGGTATGGCCTGCTGGCCGACCAGCAAGCAGGCGAGAGCCTGCAGAAGATGGCTGCCCCTTTTCATTTTGCCCCAGATCCTTCAGCAAGAAAGGAACTCCTGCAAATGGCTTGCCCAGGTAGTCTTCTTTCTCCGCTTCTTTCAAGGCTTCTTCATATTGCTTGCTGACAACCGCATTGAGGGCGGGATTGAGCTTTTCAATCCTGTCAATGGATTCTTGCACCAACTTCTTGACAGAAACCTGTTTTTGATTGACAGCCTGAGCCATGGCTGTCGCATCTTTCCATTCCATAGGGACCTCTATTTCTATCTTATCCTTCGCTCAGCATCAGGCCAACTAACTCTTCCGCACTAATCTTACCAAAATAATGTGCCATGTCCAAATCCGCCAAGGCTGCTTGGAGGTCTTCTTCGAGCAAGCGTGTGCCGATTAGCTTGTTTTCGACTTTGTCAATATTGCCCTTGGCAAAGAAATCT
The DNA here is from genome assembly GCF_044427305.1 of Streptococcus sp. 2021WUSS109. Lineage (NCBI taxonomy): Bacteria > Bacillati > Bacillota > Bacilli > Lactobacillales > Streptococcaceae > Streptococcus > Streptococcus sp. 2021WUSS109. The sequence goes on along the minus strand of NZ_JAOTGF010000019.1, from coordinate 38,353 downwards.
CCGTAAATACGGCATTTGGCAATGCGGCCTTTTTCGACTTCGAGGTGAATATCCACAGTTCCCCCAGCAAAACGACCATCACGGTGGTAGCTATACTGTGGCGAATTGCCGTAGTTCCATTCCCAGTTCTTGTACTTGTCTGCCACCAACTTGTCAATGGCTGCCCAGTCTTCCTCAGTCAAGATATAGCGTTTTGCCTGGTCGATGGACTCAATATCCAATAACTTGCATGTGATGAGGTTCTTAAATTCCTCTGTTGTGACAGACTGGTATTCTTCTGCCAAGTAAGGACGGATGGTACCCACACGGCTTTTGACAGACTTTATGCCTTTTGATTCAATCTTTTTCTTGTTGGGATTGAGGACCTTGGACATAGCTTCTTCGTCAATGTCCAAAAGGAGAGAGTAACCACCATAGACACGGTTGTTGCTGATGGTCATGGCTGCACCTGACACCTTTTTCCCTTCAATCACCAGGTCATTACGGCCTGTTTGCTCTACCTCAACAGCTCCTAGCTCATGCAGGGCCTTGATGGCAGGCTGGTAAGCACGTTTGAAATCTCCGAAAATGCCGTTATCTTGAATCAAGTAGCAGACATTGACAGAACCCTTGTCCACATAGATGGCACCGCCACCCGTATCTCGACGAACTAAGAGAATATTGTTCTCTTTGAGATAGTCTTCATTGATTTCAACCAAGGCATTTTGGAACTTGCCGATTTCTACCTTGGGGTCACAATAGTAAGGGAAGAGAATGTCGTCATCCAAGAAGACATTTTGTTGAACATAGACCTGCATAGCTAGAGCAACTGCTCCATCGCTGACATATTGACCGTTGCGGATTGGTTCGATTAGGTACATGGGGTATCTCCTTTAAAATAAATCCTATGGGTTTCTTTTAATAATTGGGCACTGTCTTCTGCCAGAGTCAAACTCCGTTCCCTGATAGGCAAGGGCAGGCGGTAGTGTTTTTGATTGAGACAGACATAGAGGGCCTGAGGATTTTGCTGGACCCGTGTCTGGAAAGGGGTCTTGATAAACTGAGGCGTGGTAAAGCCAATCCCGATTTCCAGATAGAGGACCTTACCTGTTTGATGGTCTTCTAAAAAGGTATCGTAGCGGGCTTTTTGGGCAAAGAAATCCGGCGATTCGACCATTCCCTTTTCAGCATTGCGTTTGTTAATCTCGAAAGGAGCATCACAGACTGGACAACGCGGAATCAGGTCATAGGGAATCTTCATATCCTCCTGCTCTGCTATCATCCGACGAATGAGGGCATCATCTCGATAGGTCTGGTCATGGCAATGGCGACTGCATTGCCAAAGCCCATATTCCCCTTGAATGTGGAAAATCTTATCTTTATCATAGTTGGCCACCCAAAAGGCATTGTCTGCATTGGTGGTAATGATATGGTAGGGCTTGGTTTCTAAAATCTCCCGCAAATGGATATAGGAAGCACCGACAGGCTGGTCTAGGTAATTGAGAGCGACAAAGCGACTCTGAAAGGCCCAGTATTCCTCCGTGCTTTCAAAGTCAAAGAGGCTGGCCTGCAACATATCCAAAAAGCCGTACTTGGAGATGAAATCTGGAAAGGCAACTTCGAAACGAGGACCGATGTAGGTAAAGCCATCCGCCGCAGACATGCCTGCTCCAATGCCCACCACCACCGCATCAGCTTCAGCCAGCAAGCCAGCAAGCAGCTCCGCCCGAGTTTTTTCTTCTTGTTTAAGCGTCTGCCACATGGACATCCTCCTTTTCTCCTAATAAGGCTGTATAGTAGCCCTGGTCTTCCACCGTATAGGTCGAAAAAATGACCTTTAGGGGATAAGCTGTTTCCGCCAGCCACTTGCAGACAGTACGAACTGCCACTTCTGCCGCCTGGTCCTTAGGATAGCCAAATTCCCCTGTTGATAGAGCTGGAAAGGCCATTGCTTTAAGACCACGCGCCTTGGCCTCCTCTAAACAGGACAGGTAGCACCGCTCCAAGAGTCCCCTCCGAATAGCCGAAACTGGCTTGCCTTCTGAGATAAAGGGCCCCACCGTATGAAACACCAAACCAGCTGGCAGGTGAAAACCAGGTGTCACCATGACCTTGCCAACTGCTGCTGGAAGACCTTGTTCTTCCATTTTCTTGGCACAAAACTGGCGTAACTCCAAACCAGCAAAGGTATGGAGGGCATTGTCCAAACAGGCGTGGTTAGGGATAAAACAGCCCAGCATCTGACTATTGGCAGCGTTGACCACTGCATCAACCTGCAAATGACACAAATCTCCTGGATAGAGAAAAATCTGAGGGTTGCTCGTCGGCTGACAGACTGACACATCCTGCATATTTTCCTCATGATAGGCGGCTAGAAAGGCCTCCTCCGCTGCCAGATAATCCGCCCCAATCGGTCCCGCCGGTCGTTGATTGACCAAACCTCTCCAAATCGGAAAAGCCTCTTCAAGACTAGCCAATTCAAGCTCCGCCGACTGCGAATCATTCTTCTCAGCCTGCAAGATAGCAATCATAGACCTCAGCAAGTCCAGCATCTCTTCCTTAAGCATCTTCAAGCGCTAAAAAGGCTTCTTCAGACACATCGGTCAAGCGAATCAACCAGTTTTCTTCTGGTTTTTCCGAATTGAGCAGGGTTGGTTGTTCCAGAGCAGCCGTATTGCGCTCTACCACCCGACCTGCAATAGGGGTCAGGATTGCCATAACCGTTTTTGAGGCTTCTAGATTGAGAATCTCATCATTAACCTCCAAGACTTCCTTGTCGGAAAAAATAACAAAACCAAGTGTCCCAACATCATCCTGTAACTCTGCTGTCATACGAATAGTGTAAATAGCATCTTCTTTTTCTACCCAGAGGTAGTTGGCAATTTTTTTCATAGTGTCTCACTTTCTACAATTTGTGTTAGTAATTCGATGGCTTTCAAGCGGTTATCAATCCCTGAAACCAAGGGTATAAAGAGGAGTTCATCTGGCTGACAAGCTGCAACCAGTCTTTCAAGTTGCTCCTTGACTTCTGCTGGATTGCCGATAATCATCCGACTGCGGTGCTGGGCAATTCTTTCCCTATCCTGCTCCGTCAGATCATAGACCTGATAGGTGGCTAGGCTTGGAAAATGGGTAAACTCATTAAAATCTTGCTTGCCCAACATCCAAATATCTAGCGATTTTGCTAAGTCTTCTGCTTCCTGACTGGTTTCCGCAATCACGACAAAGAGGGCCAGGGCAAAATGCGGTTGCGCCATGACGTCTGACGGCTGAAAGTCCCTGCGGTAATCCTGAGCCAATTTTCCAGCTGTTTCCACAGGATCATGGGGAATGTAAGGGAAGCTACCAAAGACATAGCCCAAGCCCTCCTTAGCAGACAAGGCCATGGACTGCCCACCCATCCCCAAGGTGAAGATTTCTGGGTAGCTTGCCAGCTTGGGCGACAGACTAATGGATTCATCTTTTCCTGTCAGATAACCTGTGAACTGCTGGACCCATTGGTCAAATTGACTGGGTTGAAACTGGCTACGCATGTGCTCTTTAACCAGAGCCGTGCCAGTAGAATTTCCCAAGCCGATGTCCACCCGACCTGGAAAAAGAGTTTCCAAACTGGCTGCCAGCTCTGCTATTTTATAAGGCGAATAATGCAAGCCCATGATGCCGCCCGAACCCAGATGGATCCGCTGAGTCTGACTGGCCAAGTAAGGAATCACGACCTCGGGACTGCCGATGGTCAGGGCATGGACATTGTGGTGCTCCGCCAACCAAAACCGATGGTAGCCCAAGCGATCCGCCGCATGCACCAGCGCCAAATTATCCTGCCAGGCCTCCTGATAGGTCCGACCCTCATCCAAAAGCCCATAGTCCAAGAGACTAATCTTCATACCTTTCCTCCTCGTAGTGTTTTTCTAAGCTACGGAAAACCTCCCGAGACTCCCTAGGCAACGACTCCCCATAGTCCATCAAGGGAACAATATCCTTGAAAGAAGCCTGGGGAATAGCCAGCTTGGACAGATCTTCTGGCTTGATCCGCAGTTGGATGTCTTCTGGCTTGCCGGCCGCGATCTTGTGGACAAACTCAGGATCGGTGATAAAAGGTGTTGACAGACCAACCATATCCGAATGCTCCAAGGCCTCAATAGCCTTCTCCGCCGAATTGATACCCCCTGTCGCCATAACCACCAGCCTATCCTTTAAGGCATCGTGAACCACCTGATTGACCAAGCGCCCCTGATGACGCCCAGCTCCTCGAACCTGATTGCGAAAGACATCATGCCCCCATGAAGCGATGGCTAGATAGTCAATCCCTGCAACCTCCAAAGCCATGTCCATGAACTGTAAAAATTCCTCGATAGAATAGCCGATACTGGCTCCTCTTGTTTCTTCAGGCGTTGCCCGAAATCCAAGGATAAAGTCAGCTGGCGCCAACTGGTCAATCACTTCCTGAACCTTCCGCAAGACTTCTAAACCAAAACGGGAACGATTTTCCAAGTTTTGACAGCCATAGCGATCCTGACGCTGATTGGAAAAAGTCGAAAAGAAGGTCTGAATCAGCAAACGCTGGGCAGAAGAAATCTCTACTCCTGCAAAACCCGCCTCAATAGCTCGCCGCGTCGCCTGCCCATAGGCCTCAACTAGCTCTTCCAGCTCTGCTATGGTCAACTCCTTGACCTCATGGGGAAAGGGAGCATGGAGTTTCATGGGACTGGGACCATAGACCAGCTTGTCCCGCTGAAGGGTGTGGCTGGAAAAACGACCAGCATGGGTCAGCTGCAAGATTGCCTTTGCCCCCTTGGACTGCATAACCTGGGCCAGTTTTCGCAAACCATCAACATCCTCATCCTTGGCCACACTAAAGCCAAACTCGAACAATTGCCCCTTGGGGTCCACATAGGCCGCCCCTGTGATTTGCAGTGGAGCCGCATCCGCCCGCCGCTCCGCATAGTCCAAATCATCCTGGGTCACCAAGCCATCCGCTGTGGAGGAGTTGGTCACCATGGGCGACAGGACAAAACGATTGGCTAGGACGGATTGGTGCAATGGCAGAGCTTCAAATAATGCTTGATAGGTTTCCATATTTCCTCCTAGATACCATATTTTTCCATAGACTGCTTGATGGTCTTTCCCAAGGTCATAAAATCAGCCATGTTGTCCGACGAGGGATAAAAGGTGGTCAGAAAAGCTCCATTTTCAATCAAGACACGCTCAATTCGTGTTTTCATATCCTCCACCGTCACATCCTGACCAACCAAGTCTGACAGATTGGCCATCGAATCCGGATCCACCTGTGGAAATCGGTTCGATACTTCTTGCGGGGCAAAACTTGCTGCATAAAAATCAGCCACCGCTTGCCCTCGTTTGACTTGATTGCCTGACACACTGATATAGGCAGAAATGGCAATAGCCTCTTGGTAAATCCGCTGAGCCAATCCAGCAAACTTCCGACCAGAGATACTGAGGTCGTAGGTCCCAGGACAGTAGGAAGTTGCCACCTCACCACTGACCACTTCGAAGGGAAAATCCGAAAGCGCCTGAGCAATCAAATCCACCATAACCTGATAAGACTCCCGCAAATCGACTTTATGACCAGAAGGATTAGGCAAAATCAGAGTGACATTTAATATCCCTTCATCCGCAACGACTGCCAAACCGCCCAAACTCCGAATGATAGGACTGTAGCCCGCCTGACCAATACTGGCTAAGCCCTTGTCCAACTGGGCAACCTGACTGTCCATCATCCCCAGAATAACCGTTTGGTCCATGGGCCAAAAATGTAAAATCCCTGTATTGGACTGACGATTGACCTCGCGCAAAAAGACCTCGGTCCACACCAATGGCCCCTGTTTCAATCCTGTCAAACCAGACCGATCTTCGTATTTTTTTATGGCTACATTCTCAACCCAAGATTTCATCCGTAAGCGTTCTCTTTCCTTTATTAAACTTATTTTATCACAAACTATTTGTATGGGAGAGTGAAAATGCTTCTGCGTTTTTTCTGAAAAAGAAAGGAGACTGGAGTTTCCAGTCTCATCTTAGAATTATAAATCTTCAAAGGCATCTTTTACCTTGTCAAAAAATCCTTTTTTATGGGGTTTGACATCAATATTTCCTGCTGCCGCGAATTCTTTAAGAGCTGCTTTTTGGCGGTCATTCAAACCTGTCGGAGTGACGATATTTACTGTGACATATTGATCACCAATAGCTCCACCACGAACACTTGGGGCACCTTTTCCTTTGAGTCGGAAGGTCTTACCAGTCTGGGTTCCTTCAGGAATGACCATATCTACATCACCGTGAACCGTTGGCACATGAACTGTATCTCCAAGTGCTGCTTGGACAAAGTTGAGGTTCAGTTTATAGTGAATAGTAGTCCCTTCACGTTCAAACTTGTCTGAAGGTTGGACCTGAATGACAACGTAGAGATCTCCGTATGGACCTCCATTGAAACCTGCTTCACCTTGACCTGCCAAGCGAATACGTTGACCAGTTTCCACACCAGCTGGCACCTTAACCGTCACAGTATGGGCTTGTTTTTCATGACCAGTTCCATGACAGGTTGTACATGGGTCTTTGATTTGTTTTCCGCGACCATGACAGACATCACAGGTCATTTGACGGCGCATGGTTCCAAGTGGAGTTTGGGTGTCCACATTGATCACTCCAGAACCATGACAACGCCCACAGGTTACTGGACTTGTTCCAGGTTTGGCACCTGAACCTGTACAGGTTCGACAAGTTGCCTCACGGTTATAGGAAACTTCACGTTCCACACCAAAAATCGCTTCCTCAAATTTCAAGTTGACCGCATACTGCAAGTCATCCCCTTGACGAGGTGCATTAGGATTGCGCGTCGCTCCGCCGCCACCAAAGAAGCTAGAGAAAATGTCTTCAAAGCCACCGAAACCTGCTCCGTCGAAACCACCAAAGCCACCTGCTCCTCCGCCGAAGCCTCCATTGGCACCCGCAGGACCATACTGGTCATAGGCAGACCGTTTTTGCGGATCGCTCAAGGTCTCATAAGCCTCCTGGACCTCCTTGTATTTATCCTCCGCACCCGGATCCTTGTTAATATCTGGATGGTATTTCTTCGAAAGCTTCCGATAAGCCTTCTTAATCTCGTCCTGAGAAGCGCTCTTAGAAACGCCTAGACGATCGTAATATTCTGTATTGTTCATAGTTTATGATACAAAAGGCGTTAAGAAAACCGTATGAAAATAGGAAACTGATGCAGTGTGTAAAACACACTAGGAGGTTTATCTTTTTCACTAGGTTTTTAGCCTGTGTTCGAATTACCGAACTTGTATTCCTTTCTTTGAAATGTTGAAAGTAGCCCGTGTTCGATTACGAACACTTTCCTTTCTATGAAGATATTAAGCCGTTAAGCGACTCAAAGAAAAATAGGAAACTATCCGACGATGCCTCGCATCTAGGCAAAGTTTATCTTTTTTCATAGAGTCGTAGGCGTATTCAATTCTGTAAAAGTTAGAAGGGTATTTACCCAAAAACAGAGGCTGGGGTGCAACCTCTGTGATTGGAAATTTTATTGACGAATGATTTCTATTCTCGAGAAGATGAGAATTGAGTTCGAGCTAAGAACTTCGGAAAAAATGATTTTCCAAACCCTAGATACTCAAAGAAATTCAAGACTAGGCTAGGCAACTGGACGAAGATTGAACTAGAGTTCATCGAGGAGAGTTAACAAAGCCTAGTGAAGAATTTCGAAGAGTATTACTTTTCAGTAAACTCGCCGTCTACGACATCATCGCCTGCGTTGTTAGCTGTTTGGGCACCTTCTTGGCCTGCGGCTGCTTGTTGTGCTGCTGCGGCTTGCTCGTAGAGTTTTACTGCAAGGGCTTGGGCTTTTTCGTTGAGGTTTTCAAGTTTAGCCTTCATGTCGTCCAAGTTGTTTGCTTCTTGAGCTGCTTTCAACTCATTAAGAGCTGTTTGGGCTTGGTCACGTTCTGCGTCGAAGCCTTTGCCTTCCGTTTCTTTAAGAGTTTTCTCAGTCGCAAAGATGGCTTGGTCCACATCGTTACGAAGATCTACTTCTTCCTTACGTTTCTTATCTGCTTCCGCGTTTGCTTCTGCATCTTTCATCATGCGGTCGATTTCTTCGTCTGTCAAACCTGAGTTAGACTGGATAACGATAGTTTGTTCTTTTTGCGTACCAAGGTCTTTGGCTTTTACAGAAACGATACCGTTCTTGTCGATGTCAAATGTAACTTCGATTTGTGGAATACCACGAGGTGCTGCAGGGATGTCAGTCAATTGGAAGCGACCAAGAGTCTTGTTGTCTGCTGCCATTGGACGCTCACCTTGAAGCACATGGATGTCAACAGCTGGCTGGTTATCTGCCGCAGTTGAGAAGACTTGTGATTTAGAAGTTGGGATGGTTGTGTTGCGGTCGATGAGTTTTGTAAATACACCACCCATTGTTTCGATACCAAGTGACAATGGTGTTACGTCAAGGAGGACAACGTCTTTGACATCACCAGTGATCACACCACCTTGGATTGCCGCCCCCATAGCCACTACTTCGTCAGGGTTTACAGATTTGTTTGGCTCTTTACCAGTTTCAGCTTTTACAGCTTCTACAACGGCTGGGATACGAGTTGAACCACCAACAAGGATGACTTCGTCAATTTCTGACAAGCTAAGGCCTGCATCTGAAAGGGCTTGACGAACAGGAATTTTTGTACGTTCTACAAGGTCGTAAGTCAATTCGTCAAATTTCGCACGAGTCAATGTCATTTCCAAGTGAAGCGGACCAGCTGCACCGGCAGTAATGAACGGCAAGCTGATTTGAGTTGATGTTACACCTGACAAATCTTTCTTCGCTTTTTCAGCCGCATCTTTCAAACGTTGAAGGGCCATCTTATCAGCTGACAAGTCGATGCCATTTTCTTTCTTGAATTCTGCTACCATGTGGTCGATGATCTTTTGGTCAAAGTCGTCACCACCGAGCTTGTTGTCACCTGCTGTTGCAAGTACATCAAAGACACCGTCACCAAGTTCAAGGATAGATACGTCGAAAGTACCACCACCAAGGTCGAATACCAAGATTTTCTCATCTTTGTCAGTCTTGTCCAAACCGTAAGCAAGGGCTGCTGCAGTTGGTTCGTTGACGATACGTTCTACTTCAAGACCAGCGATTTTACCAGCGTCTTTGGTTGCTTGACGTTGGGCATCGTTGAAGTAAGCAGGAACAGTGATAACGGCTTTAGTTACTTTTTCACCAAGGTATTCTTCCGCATAGCCTTTCAAGTATTGAAGGATCATTGCTGAGATTTCTTGTGGTGTGTATTCTTTGCCATTTGCTGAAACTTTTTCAGAAGTTCCCATTTTTGATTTGATAGAGATGATGGTATCTGGGTTAGTTACTGCTTGGCGTTTTGCCGCATCACCAACGATGATTTCACCATTTTTGAAAGACACAACAGACGGAGTTGTGCGGTTTCCTTCTGGGTTTGCGATGATTTTTGATTCAGTTCCTTCAAGAACTGCAACTGCTGAGTTTGTTGTACCTAAGTCAATACCGATAATTTTAGACATGTGTGTTACCTCTTAGTTTTCTTTTATTCATTCATAGTTTACCGTCATTGCAGACGAGGTTTTTTCATAGTTTTCGAGTAACTCTTGTCGCTTTAGCGACCTTAGAGTTACCGACACAAAGTTTGCCCAAGAGCTAGGAGCCTCGCGACGAAGCGATTGGTTGCAAACTACTGTGCATGACATTTCGGTCAAGTTTTCTTTTTTGGAAAATAGCAGAGCGACTACTCTGATACCACCACCATAGCAGGTCTCAGCAAGCGTTCATGCAACTTGTAGCCTTTTTGGAAGACTTGGGCAATGTGTTCTGCTGGGCAGTCGTCTGTGGCTGGAACTGTTTGAATGGCCATGTGAAGATTTGGGTCAAAGACATCTGTAGCGACTTCTTCCACCCCTTCTTCTTTGAGGGCTTGAATCAAGCTTTCCTGTACCATTTCTAAGCCTTTTTTGACATCTTCTGTCAGACCTTCGACTTGAAGGGCACGTTCCAGGTTATCCAAGCTCGGCAAGATTTTCTTAGCCAAGTCTTGCGAACGGTAACGCTGAATGGTCTGGCGTTCCTCGTTGGCACGGCGTTGAATATTTTGCATTTCAGCATGGGCACGAAGGTACTTGTTTTCAAATTCCTCTGCACGCTCATTTGCCAAGTCCAATTCTGATTTTTCAGGAGCTTCGACAACTTCTTCTGTTGTTTCAACCTCTTCTACGATTTCTTCGTTTTTGATTTCTTCTGACAAGTTGTTCACCTCTTCATTTTCTATTATTACTTTGACAAATAATAAATTGAGTTCGAGCTAGAAACTCAGAAAAAAGATAGATTTCCTTGTGTCTGATGACACCGCGTCAATCTCCTATTTTTCAATCGTTTCCTTCACGCCCTCACATCTTAATTTACCTCATAATGATTACTGCTCAAATATCGGTAGTAATCGGTTAATTTCATAAATAGGACGCGGCTGATAATGTTAATCAAACTCATCTGCCTACGATAGTCCATGTCAACAGGACCAAGCAAACTCATCTGGGCCATGCCCCGATAGGGGATTGGAAAGCGATGATGAATGACTGTCACATCCGCCAGGGCAGGATCCCTATGTTCCGCCACAGAAATGCTGGTCTGCTGGTTCGGCGCCAAACCCTGCCGCAACTCTGGGGCTAATAGCTGTGGGCTATCCAAGAGCTGATAGGTGGCGAGATTGCCATAGGTCAGCGAGGCGACCTTCCCGCTAATAAAGACTGATTCTTGGAAGAGATTGGAAAAAATATAGTCCATCAGATCCAAGACATTGTCCGTCGTGGTAAAGTAACGTTGCACCACCTGGGGAATCTCCGTCCGCAGCTTGTAGTGGATTGCCAAGACCGTCTGGTCAACGAAGCGTTCATCCACCAGGCGTTTGAGCACTTCCAAGTCCCTGGTCAAAAAGTTCTTGGGAATGGCAAACTGGACAGTGACAGGTTTGGACTGATCCAAGGTCAAGACTGCCAAGGCATCGTGGCTGCTGAGTTGTACGATGTCAAAGGAAGTCAACTGCTGACTGGTCGGCTCCACATCTAAGATGACCGAAGTGTAGCCTGTCAAATCCGCTAGGACTGTACTGGCCCGCTCCAAGATGTCTTCCAGCTTAAAGGCTTCAAAGTCGAAGGCCTTGACCACCTGATAAACATCTTCTTCATTGATGTGTTCCAAGTTAAGCGAGTGGTTGACAAAGTATTGAAAACCAGCCCGACTGGGCATCCGACCACTTGACGTGTGAGCCTTTTCTAGCAAGCCCAACTGCTCTAGCTTAGCCATATCATTACGAATGGTGGCCGAACTAGAAGCAATCATCTCCTGTAAGGCCTTAGAACCAACTGGCTCATGATGGCGCGTAAACAATTCAACAATCAGATTCAAAATATCATTTTGACGTTGGGTAATCATCTCCGCTCCTTTCATGACCAGTGTTGATTGCCGTTTTTAGCACTCAAACCTATAGAGTGCTAAGCACTTATACTCCCATTATACGCCGAAAAAATGGATTGTCAAGAGAAAAAACCAAAAAATTAGCACTCTTTTACCTAGAGTGCTAAAAATCAGTCTGAGGACCTAGAATGGTGGATGTCAACAAAAAATCAGAGAAAACTCCCTGATTTGATTCTTATTTCCCTTGGGCAATCAATTCTGCTCCGCGTTTGCGGTAGGATAGGTCGCCAACGGCTTCAATTAAAAGCTTGCCATTTTCGTATTTGAGGATGGTGATTGAGCCATTATCGAGGAAGACATTGGCTCCACGCTCTGGCTCCAACAGATGGGCTAGGGTTGCAATGGTCATACCATGACTGACCACAAGGGCATTGCCGCCGCCCTGCTTTTCCAAGTCTTGGGCGATAGCCTCAAAGCCTGTCAAGATACGATTGCTCAAAACTTCCCATGATTCCGCCCATCCAGCGGTGTCTGCTTCTTGGATACCTGCTGCGATTTCCGCAAAGGACATGCCTGTCGCATCAACTGTCCCTTTCAAACGAGGCAGGACACCTTGGAAAAGCTCGGCATCATACATGCCCTCGAAACTACCAAAGCACCATTCACGGATACGCTTGTCTTGGTAATATGGGATTTTTCCTAAAATTCCCAACTCACGCTGGGCGATGGTCATGGTCTGAACGGTTCGACCCAGGTCACTGGATACAGCCAGCTTAAAATCAAGGCCCGCATCCTTGAGCCCCAAGCCCAGTTCACGAATTCCTTCCTCACCAGCCTTGGTCAGCGGTGTATCACACCAGCCCTGCACGCGCCCAATGGTATTGAACATGGTTTTCCCGTGACGAGAAATATATAATCTTACGTCTGCCATAGTATTCTCCTTGTCATTTCTTACTATATAGTATAACAAAAAACCGACTGCTTGTGGCAATCGGTCTACGTTTTTTAGTTCTTAAAACTATGAATCGGTGCTGGAATCTGTCCGCCACGGTTGATAAAGTCCACAGACGAAGCCTGATTGACCTTCATGACAGGGGCTGTTCCCAGAAGTCCACCAAATTCAATCATGTCCCCTTCTTTTCCAAGCGGAATAATGCGGACCGCAGTTGTTTTCTGGTTGATAACCCCAATCGCCGCCTCATCCGCAATCATAGCTGCGATCGTTTCAGCAGGCGTTGTTTCTGGAATGGCAATCATGTCTAAACCAACTGAACAGATAGCCGTCATAGCTTCCAATTTTTCAAGGTTAAGGGAGCCATTTTGCACCGCCGCAATCATGCCCTCGTCCTCAGACACAGGGATAAAGGCACCTGATAAACCGCCGACTTGGTTGCAGGCCATGACCCCACCTTTTTTGACTGCGTCATTGAGCAAAGCCAAGGCAGCAGTCGTTCCGTGCGTACCTACGGTTTCTAAGCCCATTTCCTCCAAAACCCGTGCTACTGAGTCGCCAACAGCTGGCGTCGGAGCAAGGGACAGGTCCACGATACCAAACTTAACACCCAGGCGTTCGCTGGCCATATTGCCGACCAACTGACCGATACGGGTAATCTTGAAGGCCGTTTTTTTGACGGTTTCAGCCACCACATCAAAGCTCTCGCCACGCACTTTTTCAAGGGCACGCTTGACCACACCAGGCCCAGACACACCGACATTGATAACCACATCCGCCTCACCGACACCATGGAAGGCACCCGCCATGAAAGGATTGTCCTCGACCGCATTGGCAAAGACCACCAGCTTAGCCGCCCCCATATCAGAAGCCTCCGCCGTCTCCTTGATGATCCGCCCCATGTCCCGCACGGCAGTCATATTGATGCCCGTCTTGGTCGAGCCGATGTTGACTGACGAGCAGACTTTTGTCGTTTGGGCCAATGCCTGCGGTATAGAGTTGATGAGGATTTCATCCCCTTTTTGGTAGCCCTTTTGAACCAGAGCTGAAAAACCTCCGATAAAATCAATGCCGATCTCATGAGCCGCCTTGTCCAAGGCATGAGCCAAGGGAAGATAATCCGTGGCTTCCGTCGCTGCACCAATCAGAGCGATAGGCGTGACCGACACCCGTTTGTTGACAATGGGAATTCCTAGCTCCGCCGCAATCTCATCACCGACCGCTACCAAGTTCTTAGCCTTGGTCACGATTTTAGTGTAAACTTTCTCCGCAGCCTTATCAATGTCCGAGTCGATACAGTCCAAGAGGGAAATCCCCATGGTAATGGTCCGAATGTCGAAGTGCTGCTCCTCAATCATCTCAATGGTTTCTCTAACCTGTCTAATGTCCATGATTGTTCTCCTTACAAGTTGTGCATAGCATCAAAAATCGCCGCACTTTGAATGTTGATTTTCACGTTCAAGGATTGACCAAAGGCATCCAATTCTGAACGAAGTTGCGTGAAATCTTGCTTCTCATCTGATGACACCACCGCCATCATGGTAAAATACTCATCTAAAACAGTCTGGGAAATATCATCAATATTCAAACCCAATTCCGCAATCTTGGTCGCAACACCCGCAACAATTCCTGACTTGTCTTTTCCGACAACTGTAACAATAGCTTTCATCTGAATACCTCTTCTAAATTTTCATTTATTTTATCATAAATATGCAGAAAAAGGTAGAAATCCTCTAGTTTCTACCTCCAACATACCTATTTATTTTACAATTTGTGACCGACGGGCATAGGCTTTCCAGTCAATCCCACGCGCTTCACACCAGTTTTGTACATTTGGCGCCAAGACCAAATCTTTCTGACGGAGTTCCGCAATGTTTTTTGCACCCAGCATGGTCATGATTTCAGCCATCTGCCATTGGAAGGTTTTAATAGCCTGCAAGCCGTCATCAAAGCGATGTCCCTTACCATCCTTGACATACTGGAGGAAATGATTGGACATCCCAACAAGGTCTGCACCGAGGGCCAATGATTTGACAATATCTAGTGGCGTCTTAATACCACCAGATGCAATCAGGCTTGGGCGAACTTCTTCAGGGACAGACATAGCTTCCACCAAGGAAGTCACGGTTGACTGCCCCCAACCTTCTAAATAGGCATAATCATTGAAGGTACGGCGGGCATTTTCAATCTTGGCGAAATCCGTCCCCCCAGTACCAGACACATCGATGGTCTTGACGCCGACAGAAGCCAGCTGGGCAACCGTTTCTCGGCTCATACCAAAACCAACTTCCTTGACAATGACAGGCACTTCCATCTCCCGTACCAAAGTTTCAATATTCTTCAACCACATAGTGAAATCACGATCTCCCTCAGGCATGACAATCTCCTGGGGGGCATTGACATGGATCTGAATGGCATTTGCCTCCAACAAATCCACCGCCCGCTTGGCATTCTCAACACTGTGATGGGCACCTAGGTTGGCAAAGATAATCCCGTAAGGATTTTCCCGACGCATAACAGAGAAGGTTTCTGCAACAGACGGATCCTTGATTGCCGCACTGACCGAACCAGAAGCCAGGGCAATCTTGCCAAAATGCCCCATAATCCCCAACAAGCGGTTGATTTCGCGGCTCTTCTTGCTTCCGCCAGTCATGGCATTGACAAAGAAAGGAAAGGCAAAGTCCAAACCAGCCACACTGGTCGAAATATCCACCTCATCCACCTTGGTCTGCGGCAGGGAATGATGGACAAACAGGGTTTCTGTAAAGTCCTTGGCTGGTGTGGCACTATATTGCTGGTTGGCCAAGCCAACGTGTTGATCCTTGCGGTCTAAACCAAATTCTCCTAGATAAAACATAGGGTTCTCCTTATTCTCTACTTGTGATCTTTAGTTGGAGTGGAATAATGCCGGCTTGTTGCCAAGCCGTCTCAATCGCTACTTTTTGTTCCTTACTGTCTACCAAGCAAATGCCGCAGTCACCACCGCCTGCACCAGATGACTTGGCCACCGCCCCATAGGTCTGGGCCAGGTCACAGAGTTGACTCAGTTGAAGCGTTTCAATGACCAAACCCATTCCTCTCGCAAAATCCTGTAAGAGCTTGCGGTTTTGAGCAAGGGCCTGCCTTACTGACGCTGAGTCATTTGTCTGACAAGCTACTATCAACTGCTCTACACAGGTCTTGGAGTCGGCTAGAAACTGGCTATGAATTTGCTCTTTTTCAGCCTGACTTTTTTGGTCTTCCATCTGGGAAACTAGACTATCCGTTGAAGCCGCCGACCCTGTCCAGCCAACCAAGAGGTCTAAGCCTTCAGGTAACTGGATAGGGCTGATAGACAAACTTTGCCAATCACTTTCCACCAGATCCAGCAGGGACAGCTCTGCCATTTTCCCTAAAAGCCAAGAACGGTCCAGGGAATGATAGGCAATCAAGCCACCGAAACTAGAGGCAGCCAAATCCCCAAAGGAGCCCGTCATGCCTAGCTTGGTCTGGGTCAGAGCTGCCAGCTTGTAGGTCAGGAGGGCATCTGGTCGGTGACCGTAGTAGGTCAACAGGGCCTTGACCGTCGCAACCGTTACTGCCCCTGAAGACCCCAGACCATACTTGGCACCTGAAGTCTGGTCATCCAGGTCAGACTGGACCGCTAGACTGTAAGTTCCATGACAAGCATAGCCCTTGGCTGTCAGATAGACTTCTGTCACCTGCATGGCTGTCTCAATCAGGGCATAGGGATGGGCATCTTGGATGAAAATCTCATTTTCCTTACGCTCCCAGGTCAGATAGAGATCTGCTTGCTGGCTGGAATGAAGAAGGCCTCGGTCACTTGTTTCAATGGTGACGGTCAGGTACTGGTCAACCGCCGCAATCACCGCAGGGTGACCGGCCTCAACAACTGCGTATTCCCCTGCTAGAAAGAGTTTTCCAGGTATCTTTACTTGTACTTTCATGCTACAAGCCCTTTTCAAACGCTGCTTGTGAGGTCTGCCACTCGTCTTCACTGAGGACGTAGGCAGCAGGACCAGGCTTGCTGGTGATGATTTTCTCTCTTGGGAAGACTTTGGCCAATTCAGCTACTAGCTCATCCATTTGACTTGCTCGGCAGAGGACCTTGACATTTGGTCCCGCATCCATGGTCATGTAGGCTGATAAGCCAGTTGCTTCACGAACCTGACGGACTGCCTCTTGAGCCACTAGGCTATCGGCTGACCAATAGGTAAAGGGTGGATTGGCAGAGAGCGTTGTTGCATGCATTTTCATGCCATTGTGCTCTGTAATCTGACCAAGTTTTTCAAAATCACGGTTGGCAATAGCTGCCTTGATGTCCACCAAGTCTTGCTTAGCGGTTTCTACCCAGGCTGTGTAAAATGGTGAGGTGGCAACTGTGTGGTCCATTCCCTCTCGACTAGCAATCTTTTTCGGTCCGGTATTGACCGCCAAGACGACCATGCCGATATCCCAATCCGCATCGTCAATGGGGTGAGCCATAGAATCTTCCGAACCAGTTCCCATATCCCACTCAACAAATCCACCGAATAGGCTGCGGGTACTGGAGCCTGAGCCTCTACGTGCAAGGGTTGATAGGGTGGCTGGTGACAAATCTAAATCCAAAGCAGTTGCGGTTGCAAGTGCAAGTGCTGCGAAAGCTGATGCTGAGCTTGCCAAACCAGCCGCAGTCGGAACAAAATTTAGACTTTCCACTCGGGCAAATGCCCTTTCACCTATATATTCGCAAAACAAATCCAAAAATCGCGAAATTTTTAAAATTTCTTTTTCTTTTTGTAACATTCCGTTGAGATAGAACTCATCGGCAGTTAATTCTGGGTCAAAAACGACCTTGGTATCCGTATAAAATGCGTCAAGGGTTAGGGATAAACTGGAATTCATTGGTAGAAATAATTCCTTATCTCGTTTTCCCCAGTATTTAATCAAGGCAATATTAGTATGGGCACGGGCTATGCCTGTTTGTTTAGTCATTGGTTTCTCCTAAGTACTGTATCCAGGTTTGGCGGGCGTCTGCTTGGTCAAGGATGTGTGCAAGTTTTTGGGCATCCTGAGCTGTTCTTGCCAGGGCAATCATGCAGCCTCCTCGGCCGCCACCAGTTAATTTGGCTCCGAGGGCTCCATTTTCTTGGGCAAGGCTGACGAGCTTATCCAGGCTAGGATCAGACACGCCTAATTTTTGCAGGAGGGCATGAGCTTGGTTCATTCTGCTACCTAGAATCTCTGCCCGGCCTGTGGCTAAATCTTCCTTGGCCTGTCGGGTCAAGTTCCCCAGTTCTTCTACTAGCTTGATAGCCTCTGGCTTTTTCTCCAACAAATCAGCCACGTCTGAAATGGCTTCTAAGGTGTTTCCCGTCACACCTGTATCAGCCACTACCAAATGGGCATGGAGTTTCAGCTCAAAAGGTTCGATGGGCTGGTGCTTGATAAAAAAGACGGGAGACTTGCCGCTGGTGGTCGCCGCATCAATGCCCGAGGGATTGCCGTGAGCAATTTTTTCCGAAGACTGGACGATGTCCCAGAGTTCGCTGTCGGTCAGTTCTTTTTTATAGTAGGCAAAGAGGGCGCGTGCTACTGCAACTGCAACGGCTGCACTGGAGCCCATGCCACGCTCGGCAGGAATGGTGGAACTAATCTCGATATGAATAGCTGGGTCTGTCGGTGCTCCGATACGATAGAGCGAGAAACGGATGGCATGCTTGAGGCTTTCCCAGATTTTTGGCATCTTGTGAACCAAGCCTTCGTAAAAGTCACAGGCCACACTCAAAGCCTGACCCTGCTCCCTTACCTGAGCGGTAATTTCAACAGCAGAAAAAGGCATAGCAATTGCAGGCTGGCCATAGACCACCGCATGCTCGCCCATCAAAATGATTTTTCCATTTGCTTTTCCTACTACTGACATACTTTTCTCCTTATACAATCACTACTATTATACCATTTTTACATAAGAATAGAACACACGAAAACAGCCGACCGCAGTCGACTGTTCTCTAGGAGATTATATGATACCTAGCTCTTTGTCGCGTGCGACTTAGAGATAGGGACACCTTTAGGTGAAAAGATGGACGAATATAAACTAAACAAACTGCCAAAATGCGCCGAAACACGAAAACAGCCGGTCGCAAAATGAGGCTGTATATTTCCTCTTTGCTTTGAGTTTCAAGGCTCAGACCTCTTACAGTCCACTGAACTGTAAAATTCATACGATTTTATATATTATCGTATCTAAAAATTTGAATACAACCTAGAAACTCGGAACTATTAATACTTCTCATCTTTTTACACCAATCAAAAACACCTAATTCCAACTCATTCTGAGGAATTTAGGTGTTTTATCATCATCTGAACTGATTCCAAATTTTAACTTAGTATTACTGGTGGAATCTTATCTCCAAATAAAATCACATATGTAAGCAATAATACACTAAATTTAATTAATTTCTTTTTCATCTTTCGACTCCTGTTCCAATAAATCTATAAAGAATGACTGAGCTAAATTTTTTAAGAGCTCGTCGCCTTCTAAGTCATAAACAACTATTGATTTTTTGACCATATCAATTGCTTCTGAAATAATGGAGCGTTTTGCTAATATGTTGGCTCTCATTAACAAAGTATTGCCTAACATAAATAAAGTATTTCGGCTCTTTAACAATTCTAGTGATTCTGCATTGTAAACCAAGGCTTTTTCAAAGTTGTTATACAGGTACAAAATTCTAGAATATCCGTATTGAAATAATACTTTCAACTCCCAATCATTTGACTCATGATAGTGATGAATGAGACTTTCATATTGGTTCATTGATGCTACATACTCTTCTAACTCCGAATATATTCCCGCAATAGCAATACCAACTCGTAAAAATAGATTAGAGTTTTCAACCAAAGTAGGTAGCAACCCTTCCAAAATCTCTAAAGCTTCATTTGACTTTTTGTATTTCCCAAATAACAATACCCCGTTAAGGTATTGTATATATGGACTTTGAATCGGAGATACAGAATCTTTTGAAATAAACTGCAAAAAATATTCCAATGTATCATACTCTCTTCGGTAAAGAATGGATTTCAATTCATCCGTAAGAATAGATTCCTCTGTACTCTTCTTTAGTTGAAACAATTCCAATATCACACTAGAATCGATGTCTAATTTTTTGACGAGCTTAAAAAATAATTCGACTGATGGAGAAACTTCAGCTTTTTCAATTTTACTAATAACTGCTTGAGCACAAATACCCTCAGACAGTTCTTTTTGACTAAATCCTTTCTCCAAACGCGTCCGCTTAATAAGACTAGCAATTTTTTCTTTCACAATTCACATTCCAATTCACAGTATTTTCTCTATTGTACCACTATTCGGATGAATTTCCCATATCTCATCGTATAGGCCAAGATCCGACTCTGAATAGTGATGAGCAACCTCAAAGATTGTAATTGGTAAATTGGCAAGTTTTTTACGAATGAGGGCTGAGGATTGTTTATCAATTGCTGATGTCCCCTCATCAACTAACAAGATTTTCTTATTATGAAGGAGGGCTCTGGCAATCTCAATACGTTGTTTTTGTCCTCCTGATAACTGCGCCCCATTTTCACCATAATATTTCTCTAAACAATCTTCACCTAGCTCTTCTACCAAACCCAGTTCTGAAAGCAAGGCTAACAACTCCTCCTCACGAACTGACTCAAGCGCCATTAGGAGATTCTCTTTTAAACTTGCCTCAAAATAGTAGGGCGATTGTTGGATTCTTGCCATTTGATTGCTAGGATTACTTATTTTTTTCTGATGATTTAATACAGATATTTCCCCTTCCAACGGTTGCAGTACACCCTGTATGCTATCTAGTAAGGTCGTCTTTCCACTTCCTGAAGCACCTCTAATAAGTATTTTACGACCATATGGGACTGTAGCATTAAAATTTTTGATAATTGCTGCCCCATGTCCAATGGCTACTCCTGAAAAATGAATCTCAGGCGTCAATATTGATTCATCAATATGATTTTCAGACACTTCCTGTTGCTGAGAATCCTGTAACATTTTCTCTAATTTTTTTCGAGTTGGCTCCGTTGATTGTATCATCCGTAAATAGTTCGAAACATTTCTAAATGGATAGATAACACGGTCGCTGGCTAAAAATAAAGCGATAACAATACTAGCATCTAGTTTCCCTTGGGTTACAAATACTAGAGCTACAGTTATTGGAACAATATAACTTAACCACGATAGCATGGAAGAAACGAGATTAACTATGCTGTGTTTATTATTTAATGCCTCATTACTATTTTCTAAGTCATTGACAACTGTCTCAGCCATCCCTAAAAACTTACGATTCGCACCATATGTCCATAGAACCGAAAAACCTTGAAAAATATCTTTTATGCTACGAATAAATTTCTCATTCGACTTTGTAAAGTGCTCTGTTGCAGTTCCTAGATAGTTGCTAAATAGTATTGCTGGCAACATTGGAAGAAATGAGAAAATAATAAATAATACAGAAATTGCAGGACTTAGATAGACAAGATATATCAATGAAACTACCCCTAAAAGACTGTAGTATAAGCAATCAAAAAGAACAGAAAAATATTTATCTTCTACTAATTTTAAATCTACTGTTAATACCGCAAGAGACTCTGTAACATCTAATGCATTTCCCTTATTTCCAAGATAGTTTAACAGTTCCATCTTATACTTTGTATGCAGATTTTTTAGTAAATCGTTTTTTATTATTGAAACAAATAAATCTGATAATTGAATCAATAAATAGAACAATATACTACAACCGGCGAATAGTAAAACATCTTTTACAGTTGATTCCGAGCTAAATTGACTAACTCTCGAAATAACTTGAGACATAATAATACCGTCAAAACTCGCTCCTACCAATGCAAGCAAGAGTAAACATATTTTAAACTTAGGCAATATTCTCCATACCTGTTTTAATTTCATAATCCGTTCTCCATTTTCTAAAGATTTCATCAAGTAAATATAAAGCAAATTCTGAGGGTGCTGTTTGCACACCTTGCTTATATTTTGCGTATCTATATAAGACGAGCGCTATTCCACTACTACCTGAATGTAAATCATGGGAAATTTTTAAATTTCCTTCACCTAAGAATCCAAATAATATCTCACTCTCATCTCTCTGTTCAAAAAGCTTCAAAGTCTTGATTTGCTGATCAACTACTTTTGATGTTCTTTCTGAGACTTCATCACACAATACTCCCTCTTGTAAACAAGTAATTAATAAATCAGTTATCCCTGCCAATCCACGCATCAGAGTAGCAAAATAATGGATATCATAATCTAAACTCAAACAAATATTGTTTAACACGTTTGAGTATTCATCATTTTTAGTTACTTTATAATAGTAAAACAACATATATCCGATTCCTGACAAACCATTGTATAAGAACGGAGACTCAATCTTATTTCCAGAATTATTTTTCCCAACTCGGTCTACAGTGAGGTTTCCATGTGAGTTTTCATACACATACATCAAAATATTTGCTACATGACTCTCTCCAATATCTAAATAACGTCTATCGTTTGTAACCATATACATCGCCAAATATATTAATGCAACACCGGATTCCCCTTCATACAATCCTACTACATCTGTTTCTAACCGTCTTTCTAGCAACAATTCTTGTAACTCGGAGAACATTGTTTCGGAACAGCCTTCAAATCCAAAGTATGCCCCTAAAATAACCAATCCAGAAATAACATAATATATCCCCGTATTATCACTATTTTTTAATGTTTTGAAACTTCTATTAAAAATATTCCATGCTTCTAATTTTTTGTTCTCACACATGAGAAAGTATACAAAACTCAATTCTCCAATCATTAATCCACTCGAAATATCAATACAATCATTAAATAACGCCCCATATGTAGTATTAATAATATCGTTACTAATATTTTGAATTTCGGTTAATATCATTCTTTCTTTTCCATCAGAAATTCGTCGTAACGAATACAAAACACCTAGCCCCCCATGAGCAATGCTGTAGGGATTTGTATTATAAACTTGCGGATCTGCTGGGAAAAAAATTTTATTATGGTCTACTTCTAAAATACAATAACTTTCAAGTATACAATTTATTATCTGATCTAACTGCTGACTGACAGCATCGGGAGAAACTTTACATATATTTGCTGCACCATCAAATGATATGATATACTTTTCTATTTGAGTCAGCATTCTCTGAGCGTACTTATTATTAATTATACTTTTTAAATACTGGATACTTTTGAAAACATTGGCACGGTTAAATTCAAACATGTTTTGTATTGGGAATATCATACATATTCCAATAATGTAAACTTTATAAATATCTATACCTTCAATTTCTCCAATATAGGAGAATCCGGGGGTTTGAATATTGGTTATACCATTTAATTCTTTTTTCAAAATCGCATATTCTAAATCAATTAATTTAACAGTCGGCTCATTTGTTTCAAAGTTCACAATGATATTCGTCTCGGACAAATCCTGTACATAAATACCAAAATCATTAATTCTGCCTATTCCTGCAATTATATTATTGAATATTATTAAACAGTTTTTAAAATAGTCATCAATTTTTTTGACATTTTTTTCATTTGTTAATAATGGATTATGCAGATAAATATATTCTCTTAAATTTGTCCCTTCTAGTTTTTCTTCAATTAGGTAACTATTCCCTTTTTCTTCTATTATTTCAAATACTTGTGGAACAAAATCTGTCCTCTCCAATAATTTCAAAAAAGAGAATTCTCTTTTTAACCTATCAGTAGAATAAAATTTGGTATTATCTTGTCCAGTGAACTTTCGAGCCTCTTTCATTACAAAAATTTTTCGTGAATTCACCTCAGTAACTTCGTATACACCTCCTGATGAAGAAAACTTTATTGCTTGCATAGGAATATATTTTTTAATAACAAAGATTCTTCATTACTCTCATCTTCTAAAGATATTTTTTTAATCCAATTCGGCGTAAATGGATAAGGAAACTTTTCGTCTTTTACAAAATTAGCTTCATTATCTAAAATGTATGTCTCAACCACACCATAAGTATTTATTCTTCTTATAGGGTCAATCTCCCCATATCTATAATAAATTATTTTCGATGAAGAATATCTATAATCAGTCAATACTTCCGGTCCATCATACATAATTGTTAAATCTGAAATATCTTGAATTACTGTCCTGAATTCAGATTCTTTTGGATAAACTACAATAAATTTTCCCGCTGAAAGTCTAGATACTTCTTTACTATTAATTTCTTTCAAAAATTTTTCATTTGCAAGGAATTTGAAATCAATTTTATTTTTAATGCAGTATCCACACACTATATTAAATATTTCAAGATAATTCTCCATAGTCGCTGACACATGGATCTTCCATCCTGCCGTTCGTCCTTCAGAAGTAGATTGAGAAAACTTCAAAAAAATCCAAGGTTTTTTCGTATATACACTTACATCATCTATATTGTATGAGAGTAGCTTTAAAAAAGATTCTTCCGTAACAACTTGATTACTCATAATATAAAAATTTGTACTATTCGATGAAGCATACCAATGAATCGCCATATTTTCTTGCATTTTTACACCACCATATAAAATAACATTGAACACTGCATAATTTTTATATTATGCAGTGTTCAACATTAACAAATTATGAAAAAGACGCACCTTAACTACTATTCTCTAGTAGTTGTATTACAACTAGCAAATACACAAGACCCCTGTGCTGTAGCTCCTGTACTGTCTACGAAACTACTCTTAACAGATAATGTTTGTAATTGACGCAAATCAGACATAGTTTTCTCCCTTCTAATTTTTTTAGCTGATCAACTAAATACAGTATAATATACTCATTTTAAAAAGTCAATTACTTTTTTGTATATTTTATAATTTTTGTGATATTTTTGAATCATATTTTGTTGTTTAGTGCATTTTTCACTAAAAATCTATCTAAAGAGAAAAATTCACTTTACAGATTTAACTAGATATAAAAAGTCTGAAAATGATTTTAGTTGAAAAAGTCTGTTAACAAAGATAGGGACACCTTTAGGTGAAAAGATGGACGAATATAACTAAGCAAACTTCCAAAATGCGCCGAAACACGAAAACAGCCGACCGCGGCCGACTGTTCTCTAGGAGATTATATGAAAAAGATATGCCAGCCGTTTGAGCTTTAGCTCTTACGGATGACGATACTGAATACTATTCAGTAAATTCGCTATTTCTAGCTTGAATATAGTATATAGCTACTAACTTAAAAGAAACTGAAAGTTTTCTTAGCATTATCTTAAATTGATTCTTGTTTTGAATACCTATACTGAAAAAATAGCACCCCTGCTCGGAAGGCATTATCTAAAATCGTTGCAATCCAAATGGCTGACAAACCGATTTTAAAAAATGTTACAAATAAATAAGCTATGCCAATCCGCACTAGCCACATACCGATAGTTGTGGCATAAAAGGGTAATCTAGCATTTCCAAAACCTTGCCAAAGAGCTGTCATAATAAGAGTGCCAGCTGTAAAGGGAACTCCCAACATGGCATAAAATAATACTGTTTGACTAGCTTGTACCGCTTGAATATCCTTAGTATAAAAGTCGATTAGGAAAGGCCCTGCAAAATAAGTCACACCAGCCACCAAAAACATAAACAGCAAAGAAAGGCCAAAGCTTGTTCGAAAAATATGTCGAACCGTAGCCTTATCCTGTCTGTGTTTCGCTGTAAGGATGATTGTAGCGGTAGCAATCCCTAAAGCCGGCATATAGTTAAACTGCGTCAGGGTTTCTCCAATCGCATTTCCAGCTACCGTCGCTGTTCCTAAGCTGGTAATCAAAGCTACGACTACCACATCTCCCACCCGCATCATCAACCGTTCACCAGTTGCTGGCAGGGCAAGTCTAAGCAGTTCTTTATCAAAGGACCAGGTCCATGGTTTTAAAGAAATTGGTAAGCGAGACCAAAGCAGGCTACAACCAATCAACCGCGATAATACCGTGCCAATCGCAACTCCAGCTACACCTGCATGAAGCACAAAGACTGCAAATGCTGAAAATAGTGCATTTAGAACGTTTGAGAGCAGGCTGATATACATAGGAAAACGTGGTTCCCCCAAGGTTCGTAAGATTGCACTCAAACTTGTCATGAGTCCCAAAAAAGGTGCTCCCCCACCAACCAATATCAAATAAAGACCTCCAGCCTGTACCACTTCTGACTCTGCCCCCAAGCTAGTAAGTACTATTGGACCTGCCAGAACTGAAAAAATTCCTAAAAGGAGACCGATAAAAACTGTAAACTTGACACTTTCACTAGCAGTTCCTCCAATGCCTTCTGAACCCCCTTCACCCAAAGCCTGAGCCAAACGAGAAGACACCGCTGCTGCTAGAGCAATAAAAACCGCCTGATAGACGGCTAAAATATTATTAGCAAGGGAAACTCCAGACAAAGCTACAATGCCAATACTGGCTACTAGATAAGAGTCTACTACCCCCATTAACATCTGGAGAAGGTTTTCCCCCATGGCTGGAAAGGCAATGGTTAAAATTTCTTTATAGGTTTGTTTGTTCATAATCTCTATTTCAACTGTTTAATATCTACTATTTTATCACAAACCAGATTCAATAGTTCTTCATCGTGAGAAATTAACAAAACCAACTTATTCTTCATTTTTAAGTCTACTAAAGCGGAAGCAACTTGCTGCATTCGTCTCAAATCCAAGCCGCTCGTCGGTTCATCAAAAATGAAAATTTCCTTATCTGCCAGTAAGCTAGCTACTATCATCACGCGCTGTTGTTCACCGCCCGATAAACTGACCGGATGTCTCTCCAACAAATCCGATAGACCAAAACGAGCTACCAAATGTTCATCGACAGCTCTATTTTTCCTTCCAAGAGTAAGTTCTCGCTCAACACTTTCCGCAAATAGTTGGAGTCGAACATCCTGCATAACAAAGGCTGTTTTTTCTAATCTCTGGCGACTAGATAAGGTTTGACCTTGCCAAGAAATCCTACTCTTCTTATCTTCCGCTAAACCGACCAGATAACGAGCAAGGCTTGTTTTTCCAGAACCATTCGCACCAACCAAACCCACCACCTGTCCTGGTGCCAAGCAGAGTTTTTCAATCTCGTAGAGGGTATTCTCTTTCTGACTTACCGATAAATTTTCAACAAGTAAACCCTCTTTATCATTAACAAACTGGTCTGCCAGCTCTGCTATTGCCCGCCCATAAGGCTCCGAGTCATAACAACGCAGTCCCATATCCTGACGGCATTCTTCTGTCCGACTTAAAAACTCATCTGCTAGATAATCCGTCACCACTTGCCCATCTTGAAAATATAAATAGCGATCTGCCAATTGACTGAGATAATACAGTCTATGCTCGGCAATAATAATGGTCTTGCCTTGGCTTTTTAAAGTTTTCAAGATGTCCTCTACAATCGCAATCCCTTCCTGATCTAGGTTGGCAGTCGGCTCATCTAAAACCAAGACATCTGTCCCTTGCATAGTTGCAACGGCCAAGGCTAGACGTTGTTGCTGACCACCTGATAGACTGGAAATCGTTCGCTGGCTAAGAGAAGCCAAACCAAATAATTCCATAACCCAAGCCAGGCGATTCTCGATTTCTTCTCTTGATAAACCCTGATTTTCACAAGGGAAAACCAATTCCTGCAAGACCTGACTATGAAAAAATTGAGTAGACGGATGCTGAAAGACTGAAGCAATGTGCCGGGATATTTCTTCCAGACTAGATTTTTGTAAATCCAAGTCCCCTAAGAAAATTTGTCCCGAAAGCTGAGCAGGATAATATTCTGGCGTCAAACCATTTAACACCTTGAGAAAACTAGACTTCCCAGAGCCACTCTCCCCACATAAAACAACACACTGGCCTTCTGGAATGGTCAAATCCTCTATCTGCAAGGCTGGTTTATCTGCTCCTGAATAAGTTAATGCTACATTTTTTACCGTCACAGCCGGACGAGAATCAGAAAACCGAGACAACATAAACAAAGACTCCAATCTAGCACGGTCCAAGACGACCGAATATATGCAGGTGATTTTGTAGATACAGCCAAACCTTTTGTCAGACTGGCTACTGTCAGTTCCTGAGCTGTTCGCAAGAGAGACATCATCAAGGGAACTAAGAAAAACTCCATGTACTGGAGTGGCTTACAAACCACATCTCTCTTCCGTAAAAAAATTCCTCTAACCTTCAAAGAGGCACAAATCGTACGAGCATCCTGTTTAATGGCTGGTAGGAAACGAAACATTACTCCCAACGTCAAAAGAAATACCTCTGGCAAGTGCCATTTCCGCAAGCCATGAATGAGTTCGTAACCACTTGTCGTCATCAGTAATAGATGCCCTGCCAAAAGCGGAGGCCATGTATAGGTCAATACAAGCAACAAATGCGTCAGCCATGCTGGTAAAAATGTAATATAGGATAACAGACAAAAAATAGAATAGGCCATCGGACTCATTATAGCCATTTTCCGCTTTCCAGAAAACCAGAAAAGCAGGCTAAGGCCTAAGACCAGCACTGCATTTTCTAATATTGTAAGCCTCATCCCATAGGTAAAACTAGTGAAGATGACGAGAATAATTTTTGTACGAGCATCTAATTTCATGAAAGATAACCTGATTGTTTAAAATAGCGCTGAAGCATATATTGACCAAACAAACCACTGATAAGAGCTGTTAAGATAATGGTCGTTGACAACCATAGCACATTCTCTGGAGTGAAATCAAGCATGACACGAGCGATGTATTCTGCTGATTTTCCACGTGCCAAAAGATTGGCCTCATAGGCATCTCGCATGAACCACATAAGAATAATAGGTCCCAAGTTTCCAAAAGAGAAAATGACATAGCTAAAAAGATTGGTCCATTTTTGTTTATAGTGACCTGACTTCGCTACCATTTCTGCCAAAAAACCAAAGGTCAAACTTGGGAGAAAGGCCGCTGTCATATAGCCTGATAGGAAAAAGAAACAGGCCATTACTGCTCCAACCAGACTAATTGAACCAAATTTACCAACCTTGGCTACCAATAACATATAAACAGGTCCTGCCAAAAGGGCTGCTCCAGCAGGTGCATACATCATATTACCCGAACGATCAAAAACCAAGCTCAACAAGGTTCCTAGACAAACACAAACAAAGTAGAGGGCAGCAAAAGCCCCTGTTACCATCAGATCTTTTACTTGTAATTTCTTCATTTATTTTTCCTTTACTAATTGTCCGTCTTCCAAGCGGAAAATGGTATCCGCGCAGGCCATGGTCGAGCTTCTATGAGAAATCAAGAAAACCATGCCCTGACAATGTTCCTTAACCAGCTGGATAAAGCGGGCTTCATTGAGCGAATCTAGGTTACTAGTTGGCTCATCAAAGATATAGCAATCCGCATTTTTGAGCAGGGCCCGCATGAGTTCCAAGCGTTGCCCCTCTCCTGCTGAAAAATCACTGGCCTCCACAAGCGTATCCAAGCCCTGTGGTGTTGCCAAAATCCGTTCTTTCATGTGGCATTTTTCTGCCAAGTCCATGATGGTTTCGTCCGACACATCCGTACGACCCAAGACAAGATTTTCCCGAATGGTCTGGCGGAAGATTTGCGGCACCTGAGGTACATAGGCAAAAGAGCCTTGCAAATGTGCCTTATCTACCTTCCGACTATCCAAGCCAGACAGGCGGATTTGGCCTTGCTGCCAATCATACCACCGCATGATCAATTTCATCAAGGTGGATTTTCCTGCACCGGACTCACCGACCAAGCCAATAATCCCCCCCTGTTCAAACTGAACAGACAGGTTCCGATAAAGCCCTGTTTCTCGGTCATCATAGTCGAAGTCCAGTTGCTCAATAGCAATGTCTGTCACGCTGACCTCGACCAAGTCACCTGTCCGCTCTGCTTCTTTTTCATCCAAAAGAGCATAGATGTTGCGACCTGCATTCATAGCCCGCTTGAAACCAAGAGGCAGACGGCTGAGCTCTAAGAAGGGAGCGAAGGAGCTGGTAAAAGAAACCAGCAGAGCCACACCAGTCGCTAAATCCAAACTCTGACTGCCCACCAAATCGAAGGTCAGCCAGGCAAAACCCATGATAGACAAGCCCACCACCAAAAAGGAAACAGCATACTGCATGAAGTTGGTCTGGGCGACCTTTCGCTCCTGACCATTGACCTCTTGACTTTTCTGCGTCAGATTGGCAAAGCGTTCATCTGTCTGCTGGAACTGCATGAGATCCTTCATGCTCTTAAGACTTTCAATAAAGTAGGAAACATAGCCCTTACGGCTAGCATTTTGCTCCTTGAGCAAGGGCTGCAGCTGCTTGGCAAACTGATTTGGAATAGCAATCGCCAAAAGGACATAAGTCACCAGAGCTACAAAAGCCAGACCCCAGCTGGATAGACCGAAATAGACTGTCAAACCAAGAGCCACCAGAATCCCTGTACAAATAGGAGCAATGGTGTGGGCAAAGAAAACCTCCAAGGCCTCAATGTCCTCCCCAATCATCTTGAGCAAGCTACCACTATCCTGCCGGTCCAATTTTCCAGGAGCCAAGGCCCGCAGTTTTGCGAAAATCAAGCGACGGTAAGCCGCCAGGGTATGAAAGGCCACATAGTGACCAAAGTAGTGCTCACCATAGCGGAAGGCACCCCGCAGAAGAGCTAGAATGACTAGGGCTCCCAAGGTCCATAGCGGAGCAGGATTTCCAGCAAGGGCATCAAAAGCCAGATAGATCAGCATAACTGGAATAGCAATGGTCACTACCTGTCCCAAGACCGCAAAGCAAACCGCCACCGCAATCCGTGGTAAGAGGTGTTTCATCGAGCCCAAGAGCCTCGGAATCAGCACACTTGTTGGCATTTCTTTCTTATCCATAAACGGCTTCCTCCAATTCTCTTTGTTGATCAACCAGCTGACCATAAGCCAAGCTAGTCTGATAAAGCGTGGCATGGTTGCCTGTCACAGCTCCTTGGGCAGACAGGAAGAGAATGTCATCTGCCTGCTCCACTTGTTTCATCTTATGGGTAATGATGATGACAATGGCATCCTTGGCCACCAAGTTAATCAGGTCGTAAATCAAGCCTTCATTGTCCTGATCGACGCTGGACGTCACCTCGTCAAAGATATAAAGGGAGCGTTTTGCCAAGACCGCACGGGCACAGATAACCTGCTGGCGTTGACCAGGCGACAAGAAAGCACCATCATCACCAACAATCGTGTCCAAACCGTCTGGCAGATTCTTGACAAACTGCAAGACCCCATGCTGATCTGCCCAAGCCAAGATGTCCTCCTTGGACCAGTCACAAGCCATGCGTAAATTTTCATAGATAGACTGGTTAAGTAAGGTTGATTGACCAGATACATAGAGGACCTGCTCATTCAGAGACAACTGGCTGACAGTCGAAATCTCCTGCTCTCCCAAGTAAATAGCTCCCTTATCCGTCCGCAAGCGTCCCAAGAGCAGCTGGGCCAAGGTCGTTTTCCCCTGACCAGACTCGCCCGCCAAGGCATAGACCTTTCCAGCTGTCATGGTCATAGAAATATCTTTTAAGACTGGCTTTTCTCCGTAGGCAAAGGCTAAATCTTCTTGTCAAAAGCAGGCACATGGACAGAATCGATTTCCTGCTCCGCTGTCATGCTGTCCAAGAAACCAAAGATGCGATCCGCCATCTTGGTATTCATCATAACTAAGTGCATACCGTAGCCCTGCTCCCGTATGGGTGCAAAAAACTCCGTCGCAATGAGGACAAAGAAAAGCATACTAAAGAGGGAGAGATTGCCTGCCGCTAGGCTATTGACCGCCACAAAACCAGACAAGCCAATCCCCAGATACATGACCGCATCCATGTAGCCCACCGCTTGCAACTGAAAACTGAGCAACTCCATGGTCGCATCGCGGAAGTCCTCGGCCTGTTCATTGAAGGTCTTCTCATAGGTCGCATCTGCCTGATAGGAATAGAGGGTGTTGAGCCCTTTGAGGTCGTCCAGGAAAAGATTGCCCACATCCATGTAGGATCCCCAGTAGCGATTCATGATCCGCTTGGACCGCTTCTGCATAGCGATAATGGAAATGGGAATCAGAGGCAGGGCCAAGATGAAAATGACCGCACCCAGCGGGAAAACCAGAAAAACCAGCAAGAGAACCGTCGCACAGTTAAACTGGGTCCGCAAGGAAGAAGCCATGTAGTAAGAATAGTAGGTATCCAGGCTATCAATCCCCTGTGAGGCGATGTTAAAGACATCCGCCGCTGTCGCTTTTGACTCAAACTGACCATCCTTGGCCAAGAGTGCCTCAAAGAAAGACTGCTTGAGTGAATCTCGTGCAAACTGGGAACCCAATCCCTGCAAACGCTTGGCAATCAAGGCCACACCATAGCCAAAAGCATTGAGCCCCAGCAAGATGAGGACAAACTGTACTAAATCAACCTGCCCGCCCTCATAGTATGTCACAAAGCCCTTAGCAATCAGGTAAAAGGAAATAATCCGCATCAAAAATTGCACCCAGGATAGAAAGGCTGCTAAATAAACCAGCTTCATCTTGGGTTTGATGCGTTCTTTGAGCCGCTTCAAGAGGTCTTTTTTCTTTTCTCTGGAGATTTTCTCCTGCTCTTGTGCCATCATCCACCTCACTATTCAGTATTCCTATATAGTATATCATTCTTTGAATTATCTGTAAATTTTAATTTAAACCACAAAAAGAAAACAAACTGTTCAAAATGAGCAGTTTGTCATAAAATAAATCGAAATTAAACACCCAAATAGCGTTCTACTTCAGTCTGCATATCGGCAGCTGCAACGACGGTATTGTGACGGACAGGTGCCGTTTCCAAGCCGTCCACAGCTGGTGGCAAGGCTACACCTGAAATCTCATGCAATTTTGCAAGGGCTTCAAAGTCAGACAAACCTGACTGGCCTGTCACAGCCTCAACCGCAACTACTGGGAACTTGTAAGGACTTGCTGTAGAAGCAATCACAGTCGGAGTTTGGTCCCCTGTTTGCTCCACATACTGTTTATAGACAGCTGAGGCAACAGCCGTATGTGGATCTTCAATGTAGTCTGACTCGTCATAGACACGCTTGATTTCCGCAGCGGTTTCTTCTTCCGTCGCAAAGGCGGCAGCAAAGAGAGAGAGGATTTCCGCGTCAGCCCCTTGAATGTCATACTGACCAGCTGTGTTCAAGGCTTCCATCAGCTCAGCTGTTTTTGCAGCGTCATTGCCAAAGAGATGGAAAATCAAGCGCTCCAAGTTAGAAGACACCAAGATGTCCATGGACGGACTGGTGGTCACGCGGAAGGTACGGTTCTTGTCGTAAACGCCTGTCGCGAAGAAGTCGGTTAGGACATTGTTGTCGTTGGACGCACAGATGAGCTTGCCAACTGGCAGACCGATTTGTTTGGCGTAATAAGCTGCCAAGATGTTTCCAAAGTTTCCTGTTGGAACGGTGAAGTTGACCTTGTCGCCCGCCGCAATCTCGCCAATTTTAACCAGCTGAGCATAGGCATAGATATAGTAAACAATCTGTGGCACCAAGCGGCCGATGTTCATAGAGTTGGCAGATGAAAACTGGAGTTTCTTAGCTGACAATTTGGCACGGAGGGCCTCATCATTGAACATATGTTTGACATTTGTCTGGGCGTCGTCGAAGTTACCGTCAATGGCCACCACGTGCGTGTTGGCACCTGTCTGCGTGGTCATCTGCAACTCCTGAACCTTAGACACACCGTCGCGTGGATAGAAGACGATGATTTGCGTGCCAGGAACATCCGCAAATCCAGCCATGGCCGCCTTGCCTGTATCGCCTGAAGTCGCGGTCAAGATGACAATCTCATTTTCCAAACCATGCTTTTTCGCCGCAGTCGTCATCAAGTAAGGCAGGATGGACAGAGCCATATCCTTAAAGGCAATGGTTGAGCCTCGGAAGAGTTCCAAGTTGTACTGACCATTGAGCTTTACAATCGGAGCAATAACTGGTGTGTCAAACTTGCTGTCGTAGGCATTATTGATACAGTAGTCCAACTCATCTGCCGTGAAATCATCCAAGAAAGCCGACAAAATCAGTTTAGCAACTTCTTGATAGGAAGCGTCTTTCAAAACAGAAAAATCCAAGTCAACTGCTGGAATAGAAATCGGTGTAAACAAACCACCGTCGGTCGCCAAGCCCTGCAAAATCGCCTGACTAGCCGATACAGTATTTTTAGCATCGCGTGTTGATTGATATACTAATGTCATGGTATCCCTCATAAAAAATCTATTTTTTCTATTCTACCACAAATTGACAGAAAATTGTGAAAGATAGATAGAAAAGTCTCTTTTTATCGGCTAAACCCTAACTTTCCAACCACTTTCGCTTTTTACAGGATCTCCACCATTATTTCTAAACAAACAATCCCCTATTTTTCAATAGAGGATTGTCTTACGATATTTGGAGGCAATTTACCTATAAATCATACTCCATTCAACTGAGTAGGATACGATTTGCTACTCCTACCTAGACTTTTTCTAGTCCTAAGCCTTTCTAGGCAGATTGACGAAACTACCCAAACCATCAAGAAATGATTTTCTAAACGAGACAAGGCAAAGCGACGTAGGCATAACTAAAGTTAGGCAAGGAGCTTTAACGATGTATCGTGACGAAAATCCTTACTTGATGCGACCTGGACGTTCTTTGTAACCGTAGTAGGCATCTTCGATGATTTCTTGCATGTGGTCAACCATTGCTAGACGTGGGTTAGCTGGGGTACATTGATCTTCGTAGGCAAGAAGAGCCAATTCGCGAGAGTGTTCTTTGAGTTCTTTCTCGTCGATACCTTGTGCTTTCAAGTTCATTTGGATACCGATGCGTTCACCGAGGTCGTAAACTGCTTGTGCGTATGCAGCAACAGCTTCTTCTGGTGTTGAACATGGCAAGCCTAGAAGACGAGCGATGTCTTGGTATTTTTCATCTGCTTTATAGTAGTTGTACTTAGGCCATGTAGCTGTCTTAGCTGGACGAGTACCGTTGTAGCGGATAACATATGGAAGCAAGATAGCGTTTGTACGACCGTGAACAGTATGGAAACGTCCACCAATCTTATGAGCCATTGAGTGAGAAATACCTAGGAATGCGTTGGCGAAGGCCATACCTGCCATAGTTGATGCGTTGTGCATTTTCTCACGTGATACAAAGTCAGCATTCTTCACTGAGCTTTCAAGGTTTTCAAATACTAGTTTGATAGCTTGAAGTGCTAAACCATCTGTAAAGTCGTTTGCTACTGTTGAAACGTATGCTTCTGTAGCGTGAGTCAATACGTCCATACCAGTATCTGCTGTAACGTGTGCAGGTACTGTCAATACGAGTGCTGGGTCAACGATTGCCACAGTTGGTGTCAATGAATAGTCAGCGATTGGGTATTTACGGTTGTTTGCTTTATCAGAGATTACGGCAAACGGTGTTACTTCTGAACCTGTACCTGATGTAGTTGGAATCGCGATAAACTTAGATTTCTTACCAAGTTCTGGGAACTTGAAGGCACGTTTACGGATATCCATGAATTTTTGAACTAGGTCATGGAAATCAACTGTTGGTTGTTCGTAGAAGAGCCACATAACTTTGGCAGCATCCATTGGTGAACCACCACCGAGTGCGATGATTGTATCTGGTTTGAAGGTACGCATCAATTCTGTACCTTTATAAACCGTTGTGATGTCTGGATCTGGCTCAACGTCTGAGAAGATTTGGTAAACAACTTTATTACGACGAAGGTCCAATTGTTCGATGATACGATCTAGGAATCCAAGTTCTACCATGGCACGGTCTGTAACGATCATGACACGTTCAACGTCACGGCATTTTTGGAGATATTGGATAGAGTCACGTTCGAAGTATGTTTTAGAAGGAACTTTAAACCATTGCATATTATTTCTACGTCTTCCTACTTTCTTGATGTTGAGCAAGTTCATAGCACTTACGTTATCACTGATTGAGTTGCGTCCGTAAGAACCACAACCAAGTGTCAATGACGGCAAGAATGCGTTGTAAACATCACCGATACCACCGAAAGTAGATGGAGAGTTCCAAATAACACGGATAGCACGTACGATTGTACCAAACTCTTTCGCCAATTCTGCGTCTTCCGTATGAATAGCTGCAGAGTGACCGAGACCGTGGAATTCAACCATTTGGCGAGCTGCTTCAAGACCTTCTGCACGACCTTCAACTTTCAAGACGGCAATAACAGGTGACAATTTCTCACGAGTCAATGGCTCTTTTTCACCGATTTCAGCAACCTCAGCTGCCAAGATGTTTGTTCCTTCTGGTACTGAGAAGCCAGCCTGCTCAGCAATCCATGCAGCTGGGCGACCAACGATGTCCGCATTCAATTTGCCTTCTGCACAGTTTTTGCTGTTAGCTTTCACACCGAAGCAGTATTCTTCAAGAAGAGCTTTTTCTTTCTTATTAACGAAGTAAGTTTTGTAAGACTTGAATTCTGCTACAAACTCATCGTAAACTTCTTTATCAATGATAACTGCTTGTTCTGACGCACAGACCATACCGTTATCAAATGACTTAGACATAACGATGTCATGTGCTGCCTGACGAATGTTTGCAGATTTTTCAATATAGGCTGGAACGTTACCTGCACCTACACCAAGGGCAGGTTTACCACAAGAGTAAGCTGCACGCACCATTGCGTTACCACCAGTTGCAAGGATTGTTGCAATACCATCATGTTTCATCAACTCAGACGTTGCTTCCATAGATGGTTTTGTTACCCACTGGATACAGTTTTCAGGGGCACCAGCTGCCACAGCTGCTTCATAGACAACACGAGCTGCATGAGCAGAAGATTCTTGTGCAGATGGGTGGAAGGCAAAGACAATTGGATTACGTGTCTTCAAGGCAATCAATGATTTAAAGATTGCTGTAGAAGTTGGGTTTGTTGTTGGTGTGATACCACAAACAACACCAACCGGCTCAGCAATCAAAGTCAAACCTGTCACTTCATCTTCTTCGATAACACCAACAGTTTTCGTGTGGCGCATGTTATTGACAACGTGCTCACAGGCAAACAAGTTCTTAGTAGCCTTGTCTTCGAATACACCACGCTTGGTTTCTTCAAAGGCGTGCATTGCCAATTCACCGTGTTTATCAAGGGCTGCAACCGAAGCTTTCGCTACAATATAGTCTACTTCTTCTTGACCAAGTTTACGGAACTCATCAAGAGCAACCAAACCTTTTTGAACAAGCTCATCGACGTGCTTGCGCGCTTCTACCAACTTTTCTTCTGGTGATACTACTTTTTTATCAGCCATTGTGTTCCTCCAAATATACTCGCTAACTATTTGTTAACTTTTTCACAATGTTATTCTACTATTTTTTATTTTATTTGTAAAGAGAAATTGTTAATTTTTTCACATTTTTTCTGTTTTGTTATAGAAAGCGCTTACTTTTTCTTGTTTTCAGAAAACATTCAGATTTGTTTCTGCTCTGTTTGGTCAAAAAATACATAAAGTAAGACAAATCTTTATCATTTATTCTTTCTCTAACATTTACGATACTAGTTTATCAAGAAAACGCTTCCAAGTAAATAGATTTTTTTGAAAATATTGTAGTAATTACGTGATAATTTTCAATTTCATATTCATTTGTCCCTTCTTTTCTACTCTTGCATTTTTGTCTACATTGTGATATTCTTAACAATATAAAAGAACTATATTAACACATCCAAAAATGTACATAAAATATTAAAACAGGAGGTCTGCTTATGAAAGCAGTCGTTGTAAATCCAGAATCTACTGGTGTTGTCGTTGTCGAAAAGGAACTTCGTCCACTCGAAGCTGGTGAGGCTTTGGTCCAAATTGAGTACTGTGGTGTTTGTCACACTGACCTCCACGTTGCCAATGGTGATTTTGGTAAGGTTCCTGGTCGCGTTCTTGGTCACGAAGGAATCGGTATTGTTACAGAAATCGCACCTGGTGTTACCAGTCTAAAAGTTGGTGACCGTGTCAGCGTTGCTTGGTTCTTCCAAGGCTGTGGTATGTGTGAATATTGTACAACCGGTCGCGAAACTCTCTGCCGTACCGTAAAAAATGCAGGCTACTCTGTTGACGGTGGTATGGCTGAGCAATGTATTGTAACAGCGGACTATGCAGTAAAAGTTCCAGAAGGTCTTGATCCAGCTCAAGCAAGTTCTATCACTTGTGCTGGCGTTACTTGCTACAAAGCGATTAAAGAAGCTCACTTGGAACCAGGTCAATGGATCGCTATCTATGGTGCTGGTGGACTCGGAAACCTTGCTGTACAATACGCTAAAAAAGTCTTCAACGCTCATGTTATCGCTGTAGACATTAATAATGATAAATTGGAACTCGCCAAAGAAGTTGGTGCAGATGTGACGATCAACGGACTTGAAGTAGAAGATGTTCCTGGATATATTAAAGAAATTACTGGTGGCGGTGTACACTCTACTGTTGTAACAGCTGTTTCCAAAGTAGCCTTCAACCAAGCTATTGACAGTGTTCGTGCTGGTGGCTATGTGGTGGCTGTCGGACTTCCATCTGAATATATGGACCTCAGTATCGTGAAGACTGTGCTAGACGGTATCAAAGTGGTCGGCTCACTAGTTGGTACTCGTAAAGATTTAGAAGAGGCCTTCCACTTCGGTGCTATGGGACTAGTTGTTCCAGTCGTTCAAAAACGTCCAGTCGAAGATGCCGAAGCAGTCTTTGATGAAATGGCAGCGGGAACTATTCAAGGCCGCATGGTCTTAGACTTCTGCCACTCACACTAATGCGTTCTCCACTATTTTCAAGAAGTGATTATCCAATCACTTCTTCAGAATGAAGACAAAGTCGTTAGAATTATATTTCTAACGGCTTTTTCATATGTAAAGTAGTATAATAGAGATAGGAATACTAGCTAATAAGCAGAGGGAGAATCGCTATGTTACACAAAGAAAATCCAGACTACAATCGCGGTCAATTTGGTTTC
>NZ_JAOTGF010000018.1:0-44548 GCF_044427305.1 Streptococcus sp. 2021WUSS109 | reverse complement strand
AGTAATATTGGTAAACAGGGCTTTAAAAGCTTGATGTTTGATCTGATATCGTCGTTGGACAAAGGCAGATTGGGTAACTGGTAAATGTAAGTCAAGTAGCTCTTTAGATAAGGTATTGCTTCCCATGGTCAGTATAGCTTGAATCATGGTTTTCATCGTTAGCTGACTTTTCCGACTAAAATCTTTTTCAGGATGAAGCACAAACTGGTTTGCGGTGGAAACGATGTCGTTAATACTATCAAGTAAATGAGCTTTAATCTGATCTAGCATGACTTTTCCCCTTTTATTTTTAGTGTAACATAAAAACTAACCCACCACAAAATGTGATAGGTTAGTTAACTTAATGACATTGGGCAAGCCCTGCGCCACTTCTCAAAGTTCGTGTCAACATCTCAGCGCAGTGGTTGATTGGGTTTAACAGTCCAGTGGACTGTTAAAGGTTGGAGATAAGATTTGCGAAGCAAATCTCAGCAATTCGTGTTTTACACTCCAAATCTAACCTCTACGACTGATGCGAACAGAGTTCGCTTCTGGTTTTTCTCGTAGAGAAAAACTGGCTTGAAGCCATGGCAAGATAAAAGCCCGTTGTTACGGGCTTTAGTCAAGTAATTATAGCACTAACTTGAACGAAGTTCAGCGAATGTCTTTAGACGTCGCTGGAGGAAATGGCTTGTACTTTCTAATTCTTACCCAACAAATTCGTTGATTTCTTTTTCGATATTAGCGATTTTTTCTTCTGCTTCAGCAAGTGTTTCACCGACTGTTGCGATGTAGAATTTGATTTTTGGTTCTGTTCCTGAAGGACGAACTGCAAACCAAGAATCATCTGCCAAGGTGTATTTCAAGACATCTGATGGAGGAGTAGTGAGTTTTTCAACATTTCCATCTTTGTCTGTCTTAGTTTGAAGGGCAAAGTCTTCAAAGACCGCGATGTCCGTCGCGTTGAATTGTGCTGGTGAATTATCGCGGAATTTAGCCATGATTGCCTTGATTTGCTCTGCACCGTCTTTACCAGAAAGGGTAACTGAAATGGTTTTCTCAGCAAAGTAGCCGTATTCCTTGAAGATTTCATCGATACCGTCAGCAAGGGTCATACCACGTGAACGGTAGTAGGCAGCAATTTCAGCCACCATAAGCACAGCCTGGATAGCATCCTTGTCACGTACAAATGGCTTGATGAGATAACCAAAGCTTTCTTCGAAACCAAACATGTAAGTATGGTTGTGTTTTTCTTCGAACTCTTGGATTTTCTCAGCGATGAATTTGAAACCTGTCAAGACGTTGAACATGGTAGCGCCGTAGCTTTCAGCAATCTTAGTTACCAACTCAGTAGATACGATTGACTTAGCAAGGGCAGCGTTTGCCGGAAGTGTACCTGCTTGCTTGTGGGCTTCAAGGATGTACTTAGCGATGATAGCACCGATTTGGTTACCAGAAAGGTTCCAGTATGAACCGTCAGCTTGACGAACTTCAACACCAACACGGTCAGCGTCAGGGTCAGTTGCAAGAAGGACATCTGCACCGACTTCACGGCCCAATTCTTCCGCAAGGGCAAATGCAGCTTGGCTTTCAGGGTTTGGTGAAGCGACAGTAGAGAAGTCAGGGTCAGCAGTTGCTTGTGCTTCAACAACTTGGACAGACTCAAAACCAGCCTGTGCAAGGGCACGACGCGCCAACATTTCACCCGTACCATGAAGTGGTGTGTAGACAATCTTCATGTCTTTACCGTATTCAGCAATCAATTCAGGATTGATGTTGAGGTCTTTGAGTTCTTCCAGATATTTAACGTCAGTTTCTTCGCCAAGAACTGTAATCAAGCCATTTTCCTTACTTGCTTCAAGGTCAGCCAATTCAACTGTAAATGGATTGTCGATGGCACGGATGAAGTTGGTCAATGCATCTGCATCAGCTGGTGGCATTTGTCCGCCGTCTTCACCGTAAACCTTGTAGCCGTTAAATTCTTTCGGGTTGTGGCTGGCAGTCACCATGATACCTGCGATGGCATTGTAATGGCGCACAGCGAATGACAACTCAGGAGTTGGACGAAGGCTTTCAAATACATAAGATTTGATGCCATGTGCAGCCAAAACTTGAGCCGATTCAAAGGCAAATTCTGGAGAGAAGTGACGTGAGTCGTAAGCGATGGCAACTCCACGTTTTTTAGCTTCTTCACCTTTTGATTCTACCAATTTTGCCAAACCTTCTGTAGCTTGACGGACTACGAATACGTTGATGCGGTTGGTACCAGCGCCAATATAGCCACGCATACCAGCTGTACCAAATTCAAGATTTGTATAGAAGGCATCTTCTTTTGTTTTTTCATCCATTGCGACTAATTCTTCACGTAAGTAATCTGGAAGGTCCGCAAAGTCGAGCCATGTTTGATAGGTTTCTTGATAAGTCATCGCATATCTCCTTAAAAATTTTTCTATTAAACGCTTTCATTATACCATGTTTGAAAAGAAAAATCACGCTTTCACATGATTTTCTGATATTTATTTTTGAACTTTCTGTAAAACTGGAACGATAGCTATGGTTAAGAGACCGGAGATGGTTAATTCTGCAATAGAATTGAATGAGACGATACTAGCTAGTAACAATTTTATATCCCCAGCATATACATTAGAAAATAGGAAGAAGATACCAGTCAAGACAAAAATTGTATTTGTCAAGGTACCAGTAAGACCTGCTAGTAGGAGCCCCTTTTTGTTTTTCATCAATTTATAAACAAAATATGGTGTAACTCCGATTAAAATACGTGGAACTAAGGCAATCAGGATAGAATTGAAGTTTCCATGTTCTACGAAAGGAGAGAAAACATAACTCATCGGTGAAATGATGATACTATTCCGAATGATACTCATTATTCCCATAAAACCACCCAGTTGTGCCCCTAAGCGTGGACCGTAAAGAATGGAAGCGATGATGATGGGAATATGGGTAATAGTCGGTTTTATTGGCAAGATAAAATTAGCAAAAATCATCTGACTGACCACTTCAATGACAATCATGATTGTTAGAAATATTGCAAGAGTCGCAATATCCCTGGATTTATTTGTTTTCATTTAGAACCTCCATTACTTTGTTAAGAATCACATCAACTTCAGCAAGGGCACCTGTTCCAAAATCGCCACAGGCAAGGAGGGCTTCACGTGGTTTGATTTCCTCAAAGCCGTATTCTGTCAGGGTTTGAAGGTTTTTCTGGGTAGCAGGATTGAGGTACATGTTAGTATTCATAGCAGGTGCCAGCAGTTTTTTAGTACCAATTGGCAGAGCCAGAGCTGTTGCAGTAATAATGTTGTCAGCCATACCATTAGCTAATTTAGCTATCGTATTGGCAGAAGCAGGGGCAAGTAAAAATAAGTCTGTTTCTTTGGCAATATCGATATGCTTGATAAGAGTAGGATTTTCTTCGATCATGACATCTGTGTGAACCAGATTTTTTGACAAGGATTGGAGAGTCAAAGGTGTGATGAAGTCCATAGCAGAGCGACTCATGAGGACTGTAACCTGATGACCCAGTTTGGTCAATTGACTAGTTAGGTCAGCTGCTTTGTAGGCTGAAATAGAGCCAGTAACGGCAAGTGTGATATTAGCCATTTTGTTCTCCTTTTTCTAGGGTATTTAAAATGAGCTGAGCAATTTCATCTTTTGTCTGTGCTTGAATTTCCCTTGTTTTATCAACTAAATAGGCAATGTGTTGATTTTCTCCAATGTCCTTCAAGTCATTAGCAAGTATATAATCAGCGCCATTTCGTTCAATGCTTTGGCGAGCTACGGCAAATAATTCCTCCTTAGGAACATTAACCAATAGTTTGAAGCCAAAGAGTGTGATAGCTGGATTCCATTTTTTTACATAGGAAATGACCTTGGGAGTTTTTTTCAAGAAAAGAACTTGGTAGTCATCCTTGGATGAAATCTTACTTTCTGTATTCTGTTTTTTTAGTAGACTAGAGATGTCTTCAGTTGCTCTTAGTTCATCTAAACCAGTCATATAAACAGGTGTATAATCGGATACAGCCATGCTATGAATCAGGGCCTGATGTGTTTTGACTAAAGGTTCTAATGTTTCTTTCAAACTATCAACATTTGTGATTTCGATAATGCTTAAATTCTTCTGAGAATTTGGTTTGACAGCCTGTCTTGTAGTTACAAGAGTAACTTCATGACCACGTTTCAAGGCTTGTTCGGCAATGATTTTTCCAAGATTTCCAGAAGCATGGTTTGTAATAGCGCGGACTTGATCGATAGCTTCGCTTGTTCCGCCTGATGTAATCAATAGTTTCATGTTCATATTTTACTAGAATTTCTATTTTTCGTAAAGTTTGCACTAATCCACTTGCTCATCAAGGCAATTTTTAAAGGAATACTGATTCTCTTTTGAAAAAACTAACTAAAACTAGTCTTAGACGGAAGTGTAGAGCTATGATATGATGAGAATACAGTTTTTAAAAATTTGTATCTGTTTAAGTAAGGGAACCTGTAGTTTTTCTGAAAATTCCGTACGTTGGTGAATAAATAATAAAAAATATGCGAAAATAAGTTGAAGTATGGTATAATATCCATAAAAAATAAGGAAATTAGGTACTCTCATGAAAACAGATATTGACATTGCACAAAGTATAACCTTGAAACCTATCACAGAGATCGTTGAAAAAGTTGGTATCAGTTTTGATGATATTGAACTATATGGAAAATACAAGGCAAAATTGTCTTTTGATAAAATCAATGCGGTCAAGGGAAATCCACTTGGCAAGCTGATTTTGGTGACGGCTATCAATCCAACGCCTGCTGGTGAAGGCAAGTCAACGGTGACCATTGGTCTGGCGGATGCCCTGTCTAAAATTGGCAAGAAAACCATGATTGCCCTCCGTGAGCCTTCTTTGGGACCTGTCATGGGGATCAAAGGTGGAGCTGCAGGTGGTGGCTATGCTCAGGTTTTGCCAATGGAAGACATCAATTTGCATTTTACAGGCGACATGCATGCCATTACCACAGCAAACAACGCCCTTTCAGCCTTGATTGATAACCATATCCATCAGGGGAATGTGATTGGGATTGATCAACGTCGTATTATCTGGAAACGTGTTGTGGACCTCAACGATCGTGCCCTTCGTAAGGTAACAGTTGGCTTGGGTGGTCCGCTCAATGGTATTCCTCGTGAAGATGGATTCGATATTACCGTAACTTCTGAAATCATGGCGATTTTGTGCTTGGCGACAGACCTCAATGACTTGAAAGAACGTTTGGCAAATATTGTTATCGGTTATCGTTTCGATCGCAGTCCTGTCTACGTGCGTGATTTGGCGGTGGAAGGTGCTTTGACCCTTATTTTGAAGGACGCTATTAAACCAAACCTTGTCCAAACCATCTATGGCACGCCAGCCTTTGTCCATGGTGGTCCATTTGCTAACATTGCCCACGGTTGCAACTCAGTCCTCGCTACCACAACAGCTCTGCGATTGGCCGACTATACCGTCACAGAAGCAGGCTTCGGGGCTGACCTTGGAGCAGAGAAGTTCCTTGACATTAAGGTGCCGAACTTGCCTAAGGCTCCTGATGCTG
This sequence comes from Streptococcus sp. 2021WUSS109, assembly GCF_044427305.1. Classification (NCBI taxonomy): domain Bacteria; kingdom Bacillati; phylum Bacillota; class Bacilli; order Lactobacillales; family Streptococcaceae; genus Streptococcus; species Streptococcus sp. 2021WUSS109. The sequence continues at coordinate 38,983 of NZ_JAOTGF010000018.1, read as the reverse complement.
TGGTGATTGTAGCGACCCTGCGTGCGCTTAAAATGCACGGTGGTGTAGCTAAGACAGAACTTTCTGCTGAAAATGTAGAGGCAGTCAAGGCTGGTTTTTCTAACTTGAAGCGTCACGTTGAAAATATTCAGAAATATGGTATTCCAGCGGTGGTTGCTATCAACGAATTCGTCTCAGATACAGCTGATGAAATTGCCGCTTTGAAAGAACTTTGCGCTGAAATTGGCGTACCTGTCGAGTTGGCAAGTGTTTGGGCAAATGGCGCTGATGGTGGTGTTGAATTGGCTGAGACAGTTGTTGCTACTATTGATAACCAAGCAGCAAACTATCAACGTCTTTACAAGGCTGAGGATAGTTTGGAAGAGAAAGTGACCAAGATTGTCACGCGAATCTACGGTGGTACAGGCGTTGTCTTTGAGAAGAAGGCTCGTAACCAGCTGGCTGAATTTGCTAAGAATGGTTGGGATAAGTTGCCAGTCTGCATGGCCAAGACCCAATACAGCTTCTCAGATGATCAGTTTGCCCTCGGTGCACCAACAGGATTTGACATTACAGTCCGTGAATTTGTGCCAAAATTAGGTGCAGGCTTTATCGTTGCCTTGACTGGAGATGTCATGACCATGCCCGGTTTGCCAAAAGCTCCCGCAGCTCTCAACATGGATGTGGCAGCAGACGGGACAGCTATCGGCTTGTTCTAACAAGAATGAATATAAAAAATCCGCTCAAAGGCGGATTTTTTGTCTATTCAGATAGTTTCTCAACCGTTTGATAGGCAAGTAAGCCAAGGAAAATACTCAACATAGGAAATACCGTCTGGAAGATACCAGTGTTGAATGGTGAATTAAAGAGGAAGTGAATTCCAAAGCTTGCACCAATCCAAAATACTCCCTGTGCTTTTGATATGCCTGTATTTTTTGTGAGAAGGGCTACTAAACCAATAGCAAAGAGAAGCGTGAAAACCCAATGGGCCCAACCAGCTTGACCAACGCGTTCAAGAATGGTTTCAAAGCCGTCTAACTTATTCATGAACATGTCTCTAAAAACAAAGGTGATGTCTTCCACGATTTGGAAACCTAATCCAACAATCACTCCGCTTACCAATGCATTTTTTAGTGTCATTTTTCTACAAATAAGCAGTACAAGTAGAACAGTCAGCCCTTTACCGATTTCTTCTGCCAATGGACCTGAAATAGCTGCGCCCCAGTCATTTAGGAAATTATTACTAGCTTTAACAATTTCGAGCAGGAAATATCCGATAGCTGTATGCCCCAGTTCAGAAAAAGAGATGCTACTTGTTAAGCCTAAAAGCCAGCTAAGACCTATAACTTGTTTAGAAATGTTATAGCGTTTAGCTAAGTAATATGTCAGTACTAGTAGGGGAATGAGGTAGATAGCGACCAAGGAAATGGTTAGGAAAAAGAGAGGATATTTAGCTTCCATGCCATTTGGCTTACCGAATTCTCCGAAGATAATTTTGCAACCGTTGACAAATCCAATCGTTGCTAAGATGATTGGAATATAGGTTCTACACGTTTGAAATTTTTCTTTCATAGTTTTACCTTTCTGTATTAATAAACTAGTGTATAGATACATTGTATCAAATGTGGGTGCATTTTGTCTATAATTCATCTATTTTTTATCTAAACCTTATCAGTTATTGTAATGTTTTTCCTGCAACTTGGACTCCATAATAGAGTCGTAGCGGAATTGTGTCTCAAATTTTCTTTTTTGCTAGACTAAGGTTTAAAAAATAAAAGGAGTATGTTATGGAACAATATGATTTATTGGTCATTGGTTTTGGATGGAAAGACCTTAGCAGGTAAGCTGCCAGCAGCTGGAAAAAGGTTGCCTTGGTGGAGGGAAATCCTGCTATGTTTAGCGGGACTTGTATCAATATCGGCTGTATTCCAACCAAGACTCTCTTTGGTCGCAATTCAGAGGAGCTGATTAACTTGATTGCTATGGCGATTGACAATAAGATTCCTTATACCTACTTCAAAACACAGATTTTCACCCATCCGACTATGGCTGAGAATTTGAATAATGTCTTTTCACTCATCGAAAATTAACACTAATCGGCGTCAACTTGCCTTGATATACTCAAGTATAATCTGCGGCTTCGTTTCCTAGACTAGTGCCAAGATCATCGAGTGACCATTTTTCATCAAGAGACAATTTTTCATTGATGAACCGTGGGGAGTGGGAAAGAACTCGAGTGGTCTAAAAAGAGTTCGTCTTCCCACCCCCGCACAGTTGATTAGGTTGGATTTGGAGTGTAAAACACGAATAAATCCGCCAATCAACCACTGCGCTGAGATGTTGACACGAACTCTAAGAAGTGGCGCTGGGCTTTTTGCCCAGCCAATTATCTGCGATTTCTTGGACAGATTGGAAGGGGATAAAGATCGGTAATAGATATTGATGAATCAACAACCATTTCGAATACTTGGTTTGTAACATAATAAAAGCCTGTCAATGCAGGCTTGTTTTAGTATGTGTTACTGGTGGTGCTGAGTCGTTTCAATTTGGTCTACTTTGAAAAATGTAGCAAGTGCCACGCAGAAACTAAAGCAGAGCATGAGAACGGTTATTTCACCAGAGTTAGATGTTAGTCCTTCGTTGAATGGAGTATTCAAGAAAAAGTGTGCCAAGACAGCCATCAGCATCCAGAAAAGTCCTTGTTTTTTAGACATGCCACTATTTTTTGAGACGAGAGCGACCAAACCGACTGCGAATGCAAGGGAGAAGGCCCAGTGAGTTCCACCAGCGTGAAGCATACGTTCGATAAGAGTGGCGAAGCCATCTGCTTTAGATTTAAAGATTTGTTGGAAGACATAGAGACCGTCTTCAATAATTTGGAAACTCAAACCTACAATCATACCGCTGACTACGGCATTTTTTAGAGTAAGTTTTTTGAGCAAGAGGAGTACGAGTAGTACAACTAGGCCCTTACCAAACTCTTCATGGAAGGGGGCGGTGACAGCTGCTCCCCAGTTTTGGATAAATGTTTGAGGTGGTTTGATGATGAATAACCAAAAAGCTCCTAAAAGTGTTTGACCAATACCAGAGAAGTAAAAACTAGCTGTTATACCCAAAATCCAACTGAGATGGATAACTTTTTTAGAAATATCAAAACGTTTCGCTACATAACGAATGATAAGAATCATAGGGAGGACATAAAGTGCAACTAAGGAAATAGTTAGAAAGAAGAGAGGATATTTTCCGTCCATTCCATCCGGTTTCCCAAAAAAGGTAAGAAGAACTTTACAGCCAGAGAAAAAACTCCAAACGGCTAAAAAATAAGTAGCTTCATTTTGTGTTTAGCACAGAATTGTTTCATAAAATGACTTCCTTTATATTAATTTAGTAGATGTCACCTATCCCTACCGTGCTATAGTTTATCATAGCCATCTTTTTATTATCTCAGGTCTATCTATTTTTTCTCGGTTTTTGTATTCCATGATATAATAAGTAAAATATGTTGGAGGACTATTATATGAAATTGCAAAAGAAAATCATGCTATCTGTTGTTCTTGGTTTGAGCCTTGTTAGTTTGTCTGCCTGTCAGTCAATTTCAAATTGGTGGAAAAATACCAAGGAAGAATGGATTGGTTTGGAGATGACGGTACGGACATACGATGAAAATTCTCAATTGATAGATGAAATGTCTGGTAAGTCCCTATCGATTTCGCGGAATCAGGAATTTGACTCGGTGGATGCCGAAGGCTATTCCAATGCGGATTCGTCTGTCTTGAAGGTGACACTTGGGAATTACGAAATTGACCACGTAGGCTCATCTTTGATTGCAGCAGAAGAAGGTTTGGAAGACTTGTATGCGAAATATCAGACCACAGTAGATATTGCAAATTACGATCGTGCAATTCCGCTTGTTAACCGTATGGTATCTAGTCTCAAAAATGATTTTACAGGTAAGGCAAAGGTGGTTTTGATTCGTTCGCAAAACGGAACCCCGCTTGCTACTTATGTAGGTGATAAAGTGTCTCTTTATGCATCTGATGCACCTAAGACTTCTGAACTCTTGATTGACGGTAAACGGTTGATTATCTATCGTTGTGACTATACCATTTATGATAGAGAATTATTGGAGAACTAGATGATAGAAATTCGTTCCGCAAGGATAGAGGATGCTGCAGACCTTGTGGCAATTTATGCTCCTTATGTAGAAAAGACCGCTATTACCTTTGAAACAGAAGTGCCGACTGTCGAAGCCTTTGCAAGTCGAATTGAAAAGACCTTGGAGAAGTTTCCCTATCTGGTCGCAGTTGAAGAGGGAGCTCTTGTAGGGTATGCCTATGCTTCAACCTACTATGCCCGTGCGGCTTACGATTGGACGGTGGAATTATCTGTATATATTCAGCAAGAAGCACGTGGAAAAGGAATTGGAACTCTTCTCTACAATGCTTTGGAAAGGGAACTGAACGCGCGTGGTTTTAAAAATTTCTTAGCCTGCATTGCCCTACCAAACCCAGCCTCTATAGCACTCCATGAGAAGAGAGGCTATGAACAGGTAGCTCATTTCAAAAAAGTTGGTTATAAATTTGATACATGGCATGATATTGTCTGGCTTCAAAAATCTCTTGTAGGTAAGCAAAATGAAGATTGACGAATTAGAAAAACGTTTGTTGGCTGTGGCGGATGCCAGTCAGGCCCAGCCTATGAAGGCTTATATGAAAAACAATTTTGACTTTCTGGGTGTGCGAACTCCTGACCGCCGAAAAGTGGCTAGGCAATTTTTCAAAGAATTTAAGTCTCAGGGCATTGACTGGGAATTTGTTGAGGCTTGCTGGTCTAAGCCCTACCGTGAATTTCAATATATCGCCATTGATTATCTGGTTACCAAGAAAAAAGATCTAGTCTTAGCTGACCTACCCCGCTTGAAAAAACTGGCTCAAAGCAAGTCTTGGTGGGATAGTATTGATGGATTAGATAAACTAGTCGGTAAGATTGTTTTGGACAATTCAGAGGCCAAGCAGACAATCTTGGAATGGAGTTTGGATGATGATTTCTGGTTGAGACGGATTGCCATTGACCACCAGTTATTGCAAAAAGAAAAGACGGATACGGAACTGTTGGAACAAATCCTGATCAATAATCTCAATCAGACTGAATTTTTCATTAACAAGGCAATTGGCTGGAGTTTGCGAGATTATTCCAAAACCAATCCTGACTGGGTACGAGTTTTTCTTACCAAGTACAGCTCACAAATGGCAGGCTTGTCTATTCGTGAAGCCAGTAAGTATATCTAGGAGGAGCCATGTCCAAAGTCTATGAATTTGAAACTCTTATCCATCCAGTACCAGATAAGGGCGGAGCTTATGTCATATTTCCCTATGATATACGAGAAGAGTTTGGCAAGGGGAGGGTAAAGGTACATGCCAGATTTGATGGTCATCCCTATGATGGCTCCATTGTCAATATGGGAGTTAAGGATGAAGCAGGCAATATCTGTTATATTATTGGCGTTCAAAAGGCTATTCGAGTGGCTATTGGAAAACAGGCTGGTGATAGAGTACAAGTAACTATTCAAGAACGTTTGGACTAGTTGGACTTGCAAATCCTTGAGATTATGGTAGAATAAATTCATGCGATGAGCCGAGTAGTGACTTTGTCACTTTCGACGCTAGGGAGGTCTTCATTTAATTGAAACGCAGGAGCGGACCTTGAATAGTTGTGTGAACCTTCTATTCTCATCGGAAACGATGCCCTTGCCCACCTTTATGGTGGGCTTTTTTGTATACTAATATGCTTCAGATACTCTATCGGAAGCATATTTCAGTATGTGATTTCTATAGGAATGCTATTGGCTCAGCCGAGGAAGTTTTTGTATTTCTCAAAGTTAGAAATAACAGTTGATATTATGTTTGATGAAGATTGCTTGATAGTCTTTTAAATCTTCTGGATGGAGAGCCTTGACATCGGTCATAGCATAGGTTCGATTGAGAAGCTTATACTTATTTTCTCCAAATTGATGGAAGGGGAGTAGTTGAACTTTGTCAATCTTGAGTTGATTAAAGAGACAGGCGAATTGTTCAGCATCTTCGAGGGAATTATTAAAGTCAGGGATAACAGGGATACGTAGGACGATTTCTTTCCCGATGGAAAAGGCGTATTGGATATTTTGTATGATAAGGTTATTGTTGACGCCGGTGACTTTTCTATGAGAAATTGTATTGTAATGTTTTAAATCAGTATAGATAAAGTCAACGTATTGGATAAGGTCAACAAATTTGCGGTGTTCTACGAAAGCGGTGGTTTCAATAGCTGTATGAAGGCCGTGTCTTTTTGCCTCCATAAGAATAGCTTTCGCAAACTCATATTGGGCAAAAATTTCTCCGCCAGACAGCGTGAGCCCACCACCAGATTCTTCATAAAAATCAATGTCTTTCATGACTTCGGATATGATGTCATCAACAGATTTTTCTTCTCCCATGATGGTCACTTTTTTACTAACAGCATCAAGCATGGGTTCAGGTTTTCGTTTTTGAGATTCTGGATTTGCACACCAAGGACAACGTAGAGGGCAACCTTTCAAGAAAACCGTCGTACGTATACCAGGACCGTCATGGAGCGAAAAATGTTGAATGTTAAAAATAATGCCTTTTCGTGTATTCATGCTCTTTCTCCTTTTCGATTAATTTGATTTTATCATACAAAAGAAAGTTTTACAATTACGAACGTAAGTCAAAGAGTTGCAAATAGTTGAAAAAGAGTCAAAATTTGATAGAATAATGATGAGGTGATGAAATGGAACGATTAGATAAAATTATACAACTGGTATCACAACATGAAAAAATAGATGTCAATAGTTTGGCGGAGCAACTGGACGTTTCTAAGGTAACCATCCGTAAAGATTTAGATAAGTTAGAATCAAAAGGTTTATTACGTAGAGAACACGGCTATGCTGTTCTAAATAGTGGCGATGACCTTAATATTCGGATGTCCTTTCGCTATGATGTAAAAAAACGAATTGCAAAAGAAGCAGCAAATCTTATTGCCGACAATGAAACGATTATGATAGAGTCTGGGTCAACTTGTGCTCTCTTGGCAGAAGAAATTTGCAAAACCAAGAGAAATGTGACCATCATAACAAATTCTTATTTTATAGCCAATTATGTGCGACAATATGATAGCTGTCAGATTATTTTATTGGGTGGTGAGTTTCAAAAAGATTCCCAAGTAACTGTTGGGCCGCTCTTGCATAAAATGATTCAGTTTTTCCATGTTGATAAGGCTTTTGTAGGAACTGACGGCTATGATAGTGAGCATGGTTTTACAGGTAAAAACTTAATGCGAAGCGAAGTAGTACAGTACATGTCTGACGTTGCTGAAAACATGATTGTGCTAACAGATTCTAGTAAATTTACAAAACGAGGGACAGTACGCAGATTTGGTTTAAGTCAAGTTGCTCAGGTTATTACAGATACGTCGATTTCTGAAGATCTTGTCAAGGAATTAGAAAATGCTAGAGTCACAGTAAGGCTAGTTTAGGTTGGGGGCAGTATGAAGCAAGAAAAAAGAAGGCAGTTGGCAAAAATAGCCTATCTTTACTACGAAGAGGGGAAAAGCCAAGCTGAGATTGCTGCTGAGACAGGAATTTATAGAACGACAGTCAGTAGAATGTTGACCAAGGCTAAGTCAGAAGGCATTGTAAAAATAGAAATTCAAGATTTTGATAGGCGCCTATATCGACTAGAAAAATATGTTCAAGAAAAATATGGATTAAAAGGTTTAGAACTGGTTGAAAACAGCACCGATGAGGACCAGCTTGATTTAGAAAATCGTCTGGCACAGGCTGCAGCCGATATGCTTACCAATCTCATTGATGATGGAAAGAAAGTTGGTTTTTCATGGGGGAGAAGCCTCAGTCTTATTGTAGATAAGATAGGGAATCATCGTATGAAAGGTGTCAAATTTGTTCCAATAGCCGGCGGTCCAAGTCATATCCACGCACGTTATCATGTGAATACCCTGATTTACGATATGGCCAATAAATTTCGTGGAGAATGTAGTTTTATCAATGCGACGATTATCCAGGAGAATCAAGAACTTGCTCAAGGTATTCTTTCTTCTAAATATTTCGAGGAGCTACGTGCTGACTGGAAGGACTTAGATGTAGCAGCAATAGGTATTGGCGGCCGAGTCGATGAAAAAAATCGTCAATGGTTAGATATGTTGACGACAGCTGACTTTCAAGCCTTATCGGATGAAGGTGCAGTCGGTGAAACCTGCTGTCGTGGTCTGAATCAATACGGTCAAGCTATCGTTGAGGATTTGCAAAAGAGGACCATTGCCATCTCTTTAGATGATTTAAAAGAAGTTCCAGATACCATAGCTCTTGCATACGGGGAGGAAAAGGCTCAAGCCATTTTAGCTGTATTGCGAGCTGGCTACATTCATCATCTGGTAACAGATGAACGAACCATCGTAAAAGTTTTAGAACTGGATAATGATGTGCATGTCCATACAAATTTGTAAGAGAGTACTTCAATCGCTTAAAGGTGGTTGAAGTATTTTTTTATTCCCAAAAATGCACAAAAGTGCAGAAATAAATTAAAACAGAAAATGTTCTATAAATATATTTACGCTATAAAGAGAAAATGATATGATTTACTTACGAAAGAAATATAATAACTTACAAATAAAACAAATCGGAGGAAAAAGAAATGGAAATGATTGTTGCAGATCAATTGATCATGGGATTGATTATTTATGCTGGAGATGCGAAAAGTCACGCCTACCAAGCTTTGTCGCTTGTCAAAGCAGGTGAAGAAGAGCGAGCAGAAGAGGAATTAGAATTGGCAGATGCAGCATTATTAGAAGCTCACAATATGCAGACAAAATTCTTAGCACAGGAAGCTGGTGGAGCAAAATCTGATATTACAGCACTATTTGTCCATTCGCAAGATCATTTGATGACATCTATTACAGAGATCAATTTGATTAAAGAAATCATTGATTTGCGGAAAGAACTAAAAAAAGTTGGCTAAAACAAAAAAATTATATTTAGGAGGAAACCGAAATGGTTAAAATCGCTCTATTTTGTGCCGCTGGTTTTTCTACAGGCATGTTGGTAAACAACATGAAGATTGCAGCAGCAGACGCAGGTGTCGAAGTAGAAATCGATGCGCATTCCCAAGGGAAAATTGCAGATTACCTTGACGAAATCGATGTGGCTTTACTGGGACCACAAGTAGCATATACGCTTGATAAGTCAAAAGCGCTCTGTGATGAAAAGCAAGTCCCTATTGCCGTGATTCCAATGGCAGACTACGGGATGTTGGACGGGAAAAAAGTTCTTCAATTGGCACTCAGCATGGTTTCATAAAGGAGTATGGTCATGTCCAAAATTGATACACAAAAAATTATTGTCCCAATCATGAAATTTGTGAATATGAAAGGGATCATCGCTCTAAAAGATGGTATGTTGGCTATTTTACCTTTAACAGTAGTTGGTAGTATTTTCTTAATTTTGGGGCAGTTGCCTTTTGAAGGCTTAAATGCTGCAATAGCTTCTATATTTGGAGCGGAATGGACTGAACCGTTTATGCAAGTCTATAGCGGAACCTTTGCGATTATGGGCTTGATTTCTTGTTTTGCGATCGGCTATTCTTACGCCAAAAATAGTGGAGTTGAGCCTCTCCCTGCGGGCGTACTGTCCTTGTCTTCATTCTTTATCCTCTTGAAATCATCTTATATTCCAGTTGATGGAGAACCAATCGGTGATGCCATCGCAAAAGTATGGTTTGGTGGTCAAGGAATTATCGGTGCGATTATTATTGGTTTGGTAGTGGGCGCTATCTATACGACTTTTATTCAGCGTCATATTGTTATCAAGATGCCTGAACAAGTACCGCAAGCTATTGCCAAGCAGTTTGAAGCTATGATTCCAGCTTTTGTCATCTTTTTGCTATCTATGATTGTCTATATTGTTTCCAAGATGGCGACAAACGGTGGTACATTCATTGAAATGATTTACGATGTAATTCAAGTGCCACTACAAGGTTTGACTGGTTCATTACCAGGTGCGATTGGAATTGCTTTCTTCATTTCCTTCCTCTGGTGGTTTGGTGTACATGGCCAGTCAGTTGTCAATGGTGTTGTTACTGCTTTACTATTGTCAAACCTCGATGCCAATAAGGCCCTTTTAGCAGCAGATAAATTGTCTCTGGAAAATGGCGCCCACATCGTGACCCAACAATTTTTAGATAGTTTCTTGATTATGTCAGGTTCAGGTATTACCTTCGGTATTGTTTTTGCAATGCTATTTACCGCTAAATCAAAACAATATAAGGCTCTTGGTAAGGTAGCGGCCTTTCCTGCACTCTTTAATGTAAATGAACCAGTCGTCTTTGGTTTTCCAATTGTGATGAATCCTGTAATGTTCTTACCATTTGTTTTGGTACCGATCTTAGCGGCTTTCATTGTCTACGGTGCAATCTCAATCGGCTTTATGCAACCATTTTCAGGTGTGACCCTACCATGGTCTACTCCAGCAATCATTTCTGGTTTTATGGTGGGTGGTTGGCAAGGTGCAGTTGTTCAAATCATTATTTTAGCTGTCTCAACTATTGTTTATTTCCCATTCTTCAAAATCCAAGATAGGATTGCCTATGAAAGTGAAACGAAAGAACCAGTTTAGTCAATGATGTCAGACAAAAGAGTTGCACAAATGTGCAGCCGGCTTCGGAAATCTTAGCTCTCACTAGCATCAATTGACAATAACCCCTATTACAGGATATACTTAAGTTACAAACGAAGCAAAATTAAGTTTCGAAAGAAAGGGTAAAACTATGAAAACAGTGACTGAAGTAGCTGGCACTAGCATTAAAACTGAGTATTTTGGAAGTCTGACAGATCGGATGAACAAATACAGAGAAGATGTCCTTGATAAGAAGCCCTATATTGACGCGGAACGGGCTGTTTTAGCAACAAAAGCCTATCAAGAACATAGAGAGAAGCCCAATGTATTAAAAAGGGCCTATATGCTCAAGGAAATATTGGAGAACATGACGCTTTATATTGAAGAAGAAAGTCTGATTGCAGGTAACCAAGCTTCTTCAAATAAAGATGCTCCCATCTTCCCAGAATATACCTTGGAGTTTGTATTGAATGAATTGGATTTATTCGAAAAACGGGATGGGGACGTCTTCTATATTACCGAGGAAACCAAGGAGCAGTTGCGTAGCATCGCTCCATTCTGGGAAAAGAATAATCTTCGTTCACGTGCAGGTGTCTTGCTTCCAGAAGAAGTTCAAGTCTATATGGAAACTGGCTTCTTTGGTATGGAAGGTAAGATGAACTCTGGCGATGCCCACTTGGCTGTCAATTACCAAAAGGTATTGGAACAAGGTTTGCGTGGTTTTGAGGAGCGAGTTCGTGAAGCAAAGGCTAATCTCGATTTGACGGATCCTGCAAGTATTGATAAATATCATTTCTATGACTCAATCTTTGTCATCATTGATGCGGTGAAAGCATACGCAGATCGTTTTGTCGCCTTGGCTACTGAATTGGCAGAGAAAGCTCCAACCGCTCAACGCCGTCAAGAACTACTGGAGATTGCACGGATTTGTGCGAAGGTGCCGTATGAACCTGCTGAAACATTTGCAGAGGCAGTGCAATCTGTCTGGTTTATCCAGTGTATCTTGCAAATCGAGTCAAATGGACATTCTCTGTCCTATGGACGTTTCGATCAATACATGTATCCGTATGTAAAAGCTGATTTAGAAGCCGGACGTGAAACGGAAGACAGCATCGTCGAACGCTTGACTAACTTGTGGATTAAGACCATTACTATCAACAAGGTTCGTAGTCAATCGCATACCTTCTCATCTGCTGGTAGTCCACTATACCAAAATGTAACCATTGGTGGACAAACACGTGATAAGAAGGATGCTGTCAATCCACTTTCTTACTTAGTATTGAAATCTGTTGCCCAAACACACCTGCCACAGCCAAACTTGACTGTTCGCTATCATGCAGGCCTAGATGCTCGCTTCATGAATGAATGTATTGAAGTCATGAAACTTGGTTTTGGTATGCCTGCCTTCAACAACGATGAAATTATCATTCCATCCTTTATAGAGAAAGGTGTCTTGGAAGAAGATGCCTATGACTACAGTGCGATTGGCTGTGTAGAAACGGCTGTTCCTGGTAAATGGGGATACCGTTGTACAGGTATGAGCTATATGAACTTCCCGAAAGTTTTATTGATTACCATGAATGATGGTATCGATCCTGCATCAGGCAAACGGTTTGCACCAGCCTTTGGTCACTTCAAAGATATGAAATCCTTTGAAGAGCTTGAAGCGGCATGGGAAAAGACGCTTCGTCATCTAACACGGATGAGTGTCATCGTTGAAAATGCAATTGACATTGCTTTAGAAAGAGAAGTACCAGACATTCTCTGCTCAGCTCTGACAGATGACTGTATCGGTCGTGGCAAGCACCTGAAAGAAGGTGGAGCGATTTACGATTACATTTCTGGTCTGCAGGTTGGCATTGCCAATTTATCTGATTCTCTAGCAGCAATCAAAAAATTAGTCTTTGAAGAAGGACGATTGACACCAGAAGAATTATGGCACGCTTTGGAAACAGACTATGCTGGTGAGCGTGGTAAAGAAATCCAGGAAATGTTGATTGAAGATGCACCAAAATATGGTAACGATGATGATTATGCAGATCAATTGGTAACAGCAGCGTATGATATTTATATCGATGAGATTGCCAAATATCCAAATACTCGCTTTGGTCGTGGTCCGATTGGTGGTATCCGTTATTCAGGTACATCATCCATTTCAGCAAACGTTGGACAGGGGCGTGGTACCTTAGCAACTCCAGATGGTCGAAATGCAGGTACACCGTTGGCAGAAGGTTGTTCTCCATCACATAATATGGATAAAAATGGACCGACATCCGTTTTGAAATCAGTTGCCAAATTACCAACGCATGAAATTGTTGGAGGCGTTCTGCTCAATCAGAAGGTCAATCCACAAACACTTGCCAAAGAAGAAGACAAACAAAAATTAATTGCCCTCTTGCGGACATTCTTTAACCGCTTGCATGGCTATCATATTCAGTACAATGTTGTCTCTCGAGAAACCTTGATTGATGCACAACTACATCCTGAAAAACACCGTGATTTGATTGTCCGTGTAGCAGGTTATTCAGCATTCTTCAATGTATTGTCGAGAGCAACACAAGACGACATCATTGGTCGTACAGAACATACATTGTAAAAGAGGTTATTATTATGGAATTCATGCTGGATACCTTAAATATAGAGGAAATACGAAAATGGGCTGAGGTTCTACCCCTTGCGGGGGTGACCTCAAACCCAACGATTGCGAAGAAAGAAGGTGACATTGACTTTTTTGAACGTTTGCACCTTATCCGTGACATCATCGGTCCAAATGCTTCACTACATGTGCAAGTTGTGGCAAAGGATTATGAAGGGATTTTGGCAGACGCTAAAAAAATTCGTGAATTGGCTCCGGAAAATGTCTATATTAAGGTTCCGGTAACGCCTGCTGGTTTGGCTGCTATGAAAACATTGAAAGCGCAAGGCTATCAGATTACAGCAACAGCGATTTATACCGTTTTTCAGGGCTTGTTAGCTATTGAAGCGGGTGCAGATTACTTGGCACCGTACTACAATCGCATGGCCAATCTGAATATTGATTCGAATGCGGTCATCGCTCAGTTATCAGAAGCAATTGACAGGGAGTGTTCGGAAAGTAAAATTTTAGCAGCGTCATTCAAAAATGTGGATCAAGTGAACCAAGCATTTGCAAATGGGGCGCAGGCTATTACGGCAGGTGCAGATATATTTGAAGCAGCCTTTTCTATGCCATCCATTGAAAAGGCGGTAAATGATTTTGCAGATGATTGGTCTGCCATTCATGGAAGATATACTATCTAAACAGTTCTATATTAAAAAATAAGGGGGCACTATGAAACAATTCTCAGGTCTTTCACGCACTATCCAAGGAAATCATCTTTTAGACACTTGTGCGATTGACATTTTGAAAATAGGTCATCGTCCCCTTGTTTTATGTGCAAAACAGGAGTATAATACGACTGTAGAAAACTTTGTGAAAGTCTTAACTTGTCACGGACTCATTGTTAAAATAACCTATATGGAGGAGTGGGACCAGAACTTGGTGGAAGAATGTGGGGAAGCTGGTTTCCGACATTGTGCAGACCATATTATTGGCATTGGTAATAGTTCTGTGGCAGCTTGTACAAAGGCTGTTGCGGATTTACTAGACTTGCCAGCCGTTCTTATACCGACTTCACCGTTTACCACTCTGCCTCGGGTATTGGTGGAAAACAAGAAAAGAGAGCGACCATTGTTTAATGGGTCCATCCAGCTAATTATAGCGGATAGGGACCAATTATTGACACAACCTACCACGGAGTTGATGAATGGAGTGGTCAATACTCTTCTTTATCTAGCAGCCATAAAAGAAGTAAAAAGAAATCATCTATTCAGTTTGGTAGATGATATTCTTATCAGAGGTTTTGAAAGCGTTTTATTTAACAGTGGCCTTCAAGCTATAGAGGATTTTGAAGCTCGGATATTATCAAAAGAAGTACAAGATGTCTTAGAAGTTCTTTCTACTTGTGTAACATTAGACCTACCTAGTGATGCTTGGGACGTGATTCAACAAATAGAATCAAAGCTCAGCGAAAGAAGAGAGGATTTAGTGGATGAGCCATTGAAACGAAATCTTGTCCTCTACTTGCTTTTGATCTATTTGACTCAGGAATCAGAAGAATTTCAAGCCAGGCTGAAGTGGTGTCAACAGTTGCTTTTGTCTGCCAACTCTAGCAATCTATTGTCGCTGGAGGCCGTTTTCAAGGAAATTGCACTAGAGATAGGAGAAGATTGCTCGACACGTTGCTAGTAGGCATCGCTGTACAATGGCAATATTTAAAATACGGGCTCATGCCTCTTGCTTTCGGTAATGCTAACTGTCGTTTATTACTCAATATAACACTATCTATTATTTCAAGGAGGAATTCTTATGAAAGTATTTGCAAGTCCATCTCGCTATATTCAAGGTAAACATGTCCTTTTCCAAGGTGCAGAAGCTATCGGAAAATTGGGAACAAAGCCTTTGATTCTTTGTGATGATTTAGTATATGGGATTGTCGGTGAGAAGTTTTTGTCCTATCTCGTTGAAGAAGGGATGCAAGTCCATCGTGTGGCCTTTAATGGAGAAGCATCTGACAAGGAAATCCAACGCGTCGTAGAAATCGGAAAAGAACAGGCTAGTGACGTCGTAATCGGTCTAGGTGGGGGGAAGACGATTGACTCAGCCAAGGCGATTGCTGATTTACTAGGAGTGCCAGTCGTCATTGCTCCAACTATTGCTTCAACAGATGCTCCGACATCTGCTTTATCTGTCATTTATTCTGAAGAAGGGGCGTTTGAACGCTATATTTTCTATAAGAAAAATCCAGATCTTGTCTTAGTAGATACAGCGATTATTTGTCAAGCACCGCCACGTCTTTTGGCTTCTGGTATTGCGGATGGCTTGGCGACGTGGGTAGAAGCGCGTGCTATTTTACAAAGCAATGGAACAACAATGGCAGGAGGAGGTCAGACACTTGCTGGTATCGCTATTGCACAAGCCTGTGAACAAACACTCTTTGAATACGGACTTCAAGCCATGGCCAGCTGTGAAGCCAAGGTTGTGACAGCTGCTTTAGAAAATATTGTTGAAGCAAATACCTTGCTAAGTGGTTTAGGCTTTGAAAGTGCAGGCTTGGCTGCGGCGCATGCGATACACAATGGATTCACCGCCTTGGAGGGAGACATTCACCATTTGACACATGGTGAAAAAGTGGCTTATGGGACCTTGACCCAGCTCTTCTTGGAAAACCGTCCGAAAGAAGAATTGGAAAAATACATCCGTTTCTATCAAGCCTTGAATCTTCCAACAACTTTGGAGGAGTTACATTTGGCTGATGCTAGTTATGAAGATCTATTGAAAGTCGGCCAACAAGCGACGATTGAAGGAGAAACAATTCACGGTATGCCATTTGCTATTTCAGCAGAAGATGTAGCAGAAGCTCTGATGGCTGTTGACTACTATGTTCGCTCATTAGATAAATAAGAAGAGCATTAACAGTTGAGCATGTCCATCTAAACTTGTGAATAGAGGTTCGAAGTAATTGCCTTGGGAAATTCTTTCTCAGGGCTTTTCATTTGAAAAAATTATGATATAATTGTTAAATATAAAATATTTAGAAAATTTTGAAGAATTGACTTAAAGGAGATTTCTATGGCCTATGTAGTAGCTGTTGTTGGTGCCACTGGTGCAGTCGGTGCCCAAATGATTAAAATGTTGGAAGAGTCAACACTTCCAATCGAGAAAGTGCGTTTCCTTGCTTCTGCCCGTTCAGCAGGCAAGACCTTGCAGTTTAAGGGACAGGATATTGTCATTGAAGAAACAACAGAAACAGCCTTTGAAGGAGTGGATATTGCCCTCTTCTCAGCTGGTGGCTCTACATCTGCCAAGTATGCTCCTTACGCTGTAAAAGCAGGAGCTGTAGTAGTTGACAATACCTCTTACTTCCGTCAAAATCCAGATGTTCCTCTGGTTGTTCCTGAGGTAAATGCTCACGCACTGGATGCCCACAATGGCATCATTGCTTGTCCAAACTGCTCAACCATTCAAATGATGGTAGCCTTGGAGCCTGTTCGTCAGAAATGGGGCTTGGAGCGGATCATCGTATCTACTTATCAGGCAGTTTCTGGAGCTGGTATGGGAGCTATCTTGGAAACGCAAGCTCAGCTTCGTTCTGTCTTGAATGATGGCGTGGAACCAAAAGCGGTAGAAGCGAATATTCTCCCTTCTGGAGGCGATAAGAAGCACTACCCAATCGGTTTCAATGCTATTCCGCAAATCGACCTCTTCACTGAAAATGACTACACATACGAAGAGATGAAGATGACAAAAGAGACTAAGAAAATCATGGAAGATGACAGTATTGCCGTTTCTGCAACCTGCGTCCGTATTCCAGTCTTGTCTGCCCACTCTGAGTCTGTTTACATTGAAACTAAAGAAATTGCACCGATTGAAGAAGTGAAGGCAGCTATTGCATCCTTCCCAGGAGCTGTTTTAGAAGACGATGTGGCTAATCAAATTTATCCGCAAGCGATTAACGCTGTCGGTAGCCGTGATACCTTTGTTGGTCGTATCCGTAAAGATTTGGATAAGGAAAACGGAATCCACATGTGGGTTGTTTCTGACAACTTGCTCAAAGGTGCTGCATGGAACTCTGTTCAAATCGCTGAAACCCTTCATGAGCGTGGTCTAGTTCGTCCAACGGCAGACTTGAAATTTGAATTGAAATAATTTCATTAATCCAAAGTACACAAAAGGCTGCACTCAGCCTTTTTTAGCAACAATCAGTAAGAGAGGAAGCCTATGTCTATTCAAGATTTACGTGATGTAAAAATTATTACAGCAATGATTACCCCTTTCAAAGAAGATGGTTCGATTAATTTTGAAGTTTTACCTGAGTTGATTGAGCATCTGTTGTCCCATCACACAGAAGGGATTTTATTAGCAGGAACAACTGCCGAAAGTCCAACCCTGACACACGAGGAAGAACTGGAACTATTTGGTGCTGTGCAAAAAATTGTCAATGGTCGTGTTCCCTTGATTGCAGGTATCGGTACAAATGATACGCGAGACTCGATTGAGTTTGCCAAAGAAGTGGCGGCATTCGGCGGCTTTGCGGCAGGGCTTGCTATCGTGCCTTACTACAACAAACCTTCTCAAGAAGGCATGTACCAGCACTTCAAGGCTATTGCGGATGCCTCTGATTTGCCAATCATTATCTACAATATCCCAGGTCGTGTTGTCGTTGAAATGACGCCAGAAACCATGTTACGTTTGGCTGAGCATCCAAACATCATCGGTGTGAAAGAGTGTACAAGCCTTGCCAACATGGCTTACCTAATTGAGCATAGACCTGACGACTTCTTGATTTATACAGGTGAGGATGGCGATGCTTTCCATGCAATGAACTTGGGAGCAGATGGTGTGATTTCTGTTGCATCTCACACGAATGGTGATGAGATGTATGAAATGTTTACAGCCATCGAACAACAAGATATTCGAACAGCAGCCGCTATTCAACGCAAGTTCATTCCGAAAGTCAATGCCCTCTTCTCCTATCCAAGTCCTGCACCAGTTAAGGCGGTTCTTAATTACCTTGGATTTGAAGTTGGTCCACTCCGCTTGCCGTTGGTTCCATGTCCAGAAGAAGATGCCAAACGCACTATCAAAGTTGTCGTTGACGGCGACTACGAAGCAACCAAAGCCACAGTGACAGGAGTCGTACGACCAGATTATTAAAAACGTCTAGGGGAGTGAAACAGTTCGGGGAACTGTTTCAGCTGGTCACCAAGAAATACGAAAGTGACCACAGAAGACCCGAGCCAAGAAATGCGAAAGCGAGGATAGTCAGGGGAGTGACTATTTTAACGTGAGCCTTGAAATAAGAGAGCGAACAATGTCTGGGGGAGTGAAACAGTTCGGGGAACTGTTTCAGCTGGTCACCAAGAAATACGAAAGTGACCATAGAAGACCCGAGCTCAAAAACCCGAAAGCGAGGATAGTCAGGGGATAAGAATAGTCCAGTGGACTATTCTTACCTGAGCTTGAAAATAAAAAAGCGAAGTAATTTAAGGTGAGCCTTGAAATAAGGGAGCGAACAACGTCTAGGGGACATTTACAATTAGCGAAGCAATCGGAACCTTTGTTTTGGTCTTGGGATTACTGGCTTTCGGTCAGTATGATTTTCCAACAGGGCTTGGCACTTTAATCGTCGGCGGTTTGATTGTTTCCCTCGGAGTTTCTCTTGGTGGTCCAACAGGATATGCCCTAAACCCTGCGCGTGACCTTGGTCCTCGTATCATGCATGCAATCCTTCCATTGAAGCACAAGGGAGATTCGGATTGGGGCTATGCTTGGGTACCAGTACTTGGTCCCATCATCGGAGGCTTGCTTGCGGCTCTCCTTTATGGTCTCATTTTTTAAGAAATATCCTTCTCTAATCAGCAATGGTTAGGGAAGTTTTTTATTACGTAGATACCAAATAAGGGAGGAATTGGTCTTATGGAGAAAACAAGCAAACAAAAAAGACCTGAACAAGTTGTTCAAGCCTTTAAGAGTTATTAGATTAAGGATTCCAATTTATCCACCAATGAACCAACATAGGCGATGGTTTTTTTGAGTGGTTGGTCTGTTGAAACGTCGACACCTGCGTGTTTAGCAAGGTCTTGGGCAGAAAGACTTGCACCGAGTGAGAGGGTTTCCAACCATTTTTCAACAACTTCTTCAGGCTTTTCTTCCAATTGCTTAGCCATAGCCGTACCGATGGTCAAACCAGCTGAGTAGGTATATGGATACAAACCAATGTAGTAGTGTGGTTGACGCATCCAGATAAGACCTGCATCGTCACCGATTTCAAAGTCTTCACCCCAGAATTCCTTGATGACATCCAACTTGATTTGGCAGAGAATATCACCGTTGAGGTATTCTTCATTGTCCAAACGAGTGTAGACTTCACGTTGGAAGGCTGCTTCAAGCAAGTGAGTGACCATGTTGTGGAAGTAAGTACGGCTGATCAACTCGCTAATCAAGTAAGCCTGGAAGCCAGGGTCTTGGTTGTTTTTCAAAAGGGTGTTACATGTCAAGACTTCATTAGCAGTAGAAGGCGCCTCGATGAAGTAGAGGGATGGATCGTAGCTGAGAACGCTTTGTTTCTTAGCCAATTGGAAATGACCAGCATGTCCCAATTCGTGAGCCAATACCAAGACCTCGTTCATCAAGCCTGTCCATGAAAGTAAGATGTAAGATGGTCCATCATAAAGAGTAGCACAGAAGCCACCCGTAGCTTTGCCTTCGTTTTGAGCAAAGTCAATCCAACGCTCATCAAATGATTGTTCAATCATTTTCACATAATCTTCACCAAGAATGCCCAAGCAGTCAATCAAGAATTGTTTGGATTCTTCAGGTGTGATGCGTTGGTTGTATTCAGATGGTAGACTGATTTTCAAGTCAGCATGAGTGATTTTATCCAAACCATGAGCCTTGGCAACCAATTTCACATAGCGACGCATGTGAGGAGCCAATTCCTTCATGATGACATCAATCTGACGATCAAATAGGTCACGAGAGACATTTTGACTATGTAAGAGGAAGTCAATCGTATTGTCAAATCCACGCAAGCGAGCTTCGATTTGTTCGTTTTTGATATGAGACAAATAAGTTGCTGCAGTTGTATTCTTGTATTTTTTCAAGGTTGAATAGAAACCAGCAGCTGAATTGCGACGGATTTCGGTATCATGGCTGAGTTCATAATCATTTTCAAAGAGCACATAGCTATTGCCGAGCGTTTCGCCATTTGCCTCGAAGTTATCAAAGGTCATATCTTCAAACTTGGTCACACCGTAGTTATTATATGGCTGACCAAAGGTTGGTGCGAAGTTAGAGAGAAGTTCTTCTTGTAGTGGATGAAGCTGATGCGGCTTATCACGTAGGATTGCCTCGAAGAAAGCAGCCCATTGTGGTTGTTCTTCTTTTAATTCAAGAAGAAAGGCTTCATCTAATTGACCAAGTTCTGAATAGAGGAAATCTCGTTGAGGACGTGCCTTGGCAGAAACCAGGTCGTATTCGTTGGCCAGGCTCGCCAATTCAGTATTCATCTTGTCAACTTCTAATGGCAAAAAGGCATAGTGGGAAAGTCTGCTATCAAGAATAACGATTTTTTCGTATTCTGTTAAGGCGGAAACGATGGTATCCTTATCTGTTAGCTTCCCTTTGTAATTCGATTCGAAAGCTGTCACTTGCTTAGCGTAGGCTACCAAATTTTCTTTGTAGTTATCAGGGGTCGGAAATAGGATGTCCGTATCCCAAGTTAATTGCACATCAATTTCTTGACGTTTAGGCATTGCGTTTGTCATGATTTTCTCCTTATTTCATTTTAATAGGTCCATTATATCATACTGAAGGGCTTTCAGCGAAAATAAGCCAAGGCAAAATTTATGAAAAAGAATACTTGACAAAATACACAAAAACCTAGATAATGTAAGTATGAAAGGGTTTACTGAAAACCAGAAAGGAGCTTTTATGCAAGTCATTAAACGTAGTGGAGAGATTGTTGAATTTGACCCAGATAAAATCTACCAAGCCATCATTAAAGCTGCACAGACAGTCTATGTCATTGATGAAACTTGGCGGAAAAATCTTGCTCAGGTCACAAAGAAAGTAGTGCTTGACTTGGAAGAAGCTCATACAGAGCGACCAACGATTAGCATGGTTCAGTCGCAAGTTGAACACCGTCTTTTAGATGCAGGGTATATTTCTATTGCTGAGCATTACATTTCCTATCGTTTGCAACGTGATTTGGAACGTAACGGCTATGGCGATAAGATTATTGTACATCTGCGTTTTGAACAAGTACGTTAAGAGAAACCTAGAGAAATCTAGGTTTTTGCTTTTATATATCTTTACATTGTTTAAAGAAAATAGCATTTCAAAAACTTTTTGAAAAAAATGTGATATTCTGAGCATATTTTTTGAAATCGGTAACATTTATATTGTATAATATAGTTCGTAAAAAAATATATTTTCGAAAGTGAGATTTTACATTATGGCTAAAATCGTTGTTGTCGGTGCTAACCATGCTGGTACTGCCGCAATCAAAACTATGTTGACAAATTATGGTCAAGAAAATGAAATCGTTGTATTTGACCAAAACTCAAATATTTCATTCTTGGGTTGTGGTATGGCTTTGTGGATCGGTGAGCAAATTGGCGGTCCTGAAGGACTTTTCTACTCAAACAAAGAAGAGTTGGAGAGCTTGGGCGCGACAGTATACATGGAGTCACCTGTTACAAACATTGACTATGATGCCAAAACAGTTACAGCGCTTGTAAATGGTCAAGAACATGTTGAATCATTTGAAAAACTTCTTTTCGCAACTGGTTCACAACCTATCTTGCCACCAATCAAAGGTGCTGAAATCAAAGAAGGTTCTCTTGAATTTGAAGCAACTCTTGAAAACTTGCAATTTGTTAAATTGTACCAAAACTCAGCAGATGTTATTGAAAAATTGAAAAACAAAGACATCAACCGTGTAGCAGTTGTTGGTGCTGGTTACATCGGTGTTGAGCTTGCAGAAGCATTCCAACGTAAAGGTAAAGAAGTTATCCTTATCGACGTTGTAGATACATGTTTGGCTGGTTACTATGACCGCGACTTGTCAGACCTTATGGCTAAAAACATGGAAGAGCATGGTATTCAACTTGCCTTTGGCGAAACTGTTAAAGAAGTTGCTGGTAATGGTAAAGTTGAGAAAATCATCACTGATAAGAACGAATACGATGTTGACATGGTTATCTTGGCTGTTGGTTTCCGTCCAAACACTGCATTTGCAGGTGAAGGAATCGAGCGCTTCCGTAACGGTGCCTTCCTTGTAAACAAACGTCAAGAAACTTCAATCCCAGGCGTTTACGCTATCGGTGACTGTGCAACAATCTACGACAACGCTACTGGCGACACAAGCTACATCGCTTTGGCTTCAAATGCAGTACGTACTGGTATCGTAGCAGCTCACAACATCTGTGGCACTGACCTTGAAGGTATCGGTGTACAAGGTTCTAACGGTATCTCTATCTACGGTCTTAACCTTGTTTCAACTGGTTTGACACTTGAAAAAGCAACTCGTCTTGGTTTGAATGCTGCGGTTACTGAAGTAACTGACAACCAAAAACCAGAATTCATGGAGCACGGCAACTTCCCTGTTACTATCAAGATTGTTTACGATAAAGATTCACGTCGTATCCTTGGTGCGCAAATGGCTGCTCGTGAAGATATCTCATTGGGTATCCACCTCTTCTCATTGGCAATCCAAGAAGGTGTAACAATCGAAAAATTGGCCTTGACAGACTTGTTCTTCTTGCCACACTTCAACAAACCTTACAACTACATCACAGTAGCTGCCTTGGGTGCTGAATAATTAATTGAATACAAAAGCTCAGAGATGACTCTGGGCTTTTTTGGCGCTTGCTACTAATGATCCTCCAAATTTGGAAATTCATCACTCAACGATTAGTTGATCTTTCTAATTTACCACCTGCCCTAAAAATGATTTTTTGGTATAATGGAGAGAATGATTTTTTAGAGAGTGTAAGAGAAAATGAACCCATTATTAAACGGAATGAATGACAGACAGGCAGAGGCGGTGCAGACGACGGAAGGTCCGCTATTGATTATGGCAGGGGCTGGTTCGGGTAAGACGCGAGTCCTGACCCACCGTATCGCTTATTTGATTGATGAAAAAATGGTCAATCCTTGGAATATCTTAGCCATTACCTTTACCAATAAAGCGGCGCGTGAGATGAAGGAGCGGGCCTACGCCCTCAATCCTGCTACGCAAGATTGTTTGATAGCTACCTTCCACTCCATGTGTGTGCGGATTTTGCGTCGGGATGCTGACCATATTGGTTATAATCGCAATTTTACGATTGTCGATCCAGGTGAGCAACGCAGTCTCATGAAACGGATTTTAAAAAATCTCAATTTAGATCCGAAAAAGTGGAGTGAACGTTCTATCCTGGGAACCATTTCCAATGCCAAAAATGACTTGATTGATGACAAGGCATTTGAAGCCCAGGCAGGTGACCTATACACGCAGATTGTTGCTAAATGCTACACGGCTTATCAAAAGGAACTAAGACAGTCAGAGGCCGTTGACTTTGATGATTTGATCATGTTGACGCTCCGCCTTTTTGATCAAAATCCAGAGGTCCTGACCTATTACCAGCAGAAATTCCAGTATATCCATGTCGATGAGTATCAGGATACCAACCATGCCCAGTACCAATTGGTCAAGCTCCTGGCATCACGTTTCAAGAATATCTGTGTGGTCGGTGATGCTGATCAGTCGATCTACGGTTGGCGTGGTGCGGATATGCAGAATATTCTAGACTTTGAAAAGGATTATCCTGAGAGCAAGGTCGTCCTTTTGGAGGAAAACTATCGTTCGACTAAGACCGTCTTACAGGCTGCCAATGAGGTCATCGAAAACAACCGCAATCGCCGTCCCAAAAAACTCTGGACACAGAATGCCCAAGGGGATTTGATTACCTACTATCGTGCCAGAGATGAGAATGACGAGGCGATTTTTGTCGCAGGGCAGATTGACCAGTTGCACCGAGAAGGCAAGGCTTATAAGGATTTTGCAGTTCTCTACCGTACCAATGCCCAATCACGTACCATTGAAGAAGCCCTGCTCAAATCTAATATCCCTTATACCATGGTTGGAGGAACCAAGTTCTACAGCCGTAAGGAAATCCGGGATGTGATTTCTTATTTGAATATCATTGCAAATCCATCGGATAATATCTCCTACGAACGTATTGTCAATGAGCCCAAACGTGGCGTTGGACCTGGTACGGTTGACAAACTCCGTGATTTTGCGACCAGCCACAGCATGTCCTTGCTAGAAGCTTCTCAGGATATTATGTTGTCGCCGATTAAAGGGAAGGCAGCGCAGGCAGTCTTTGACCTAGCCAATCTCCTCTATAATCTTCGCAATCAATTAGACAACTTGACGGTTACCCAAGTAGTCGAGGCAGTATTGAACCAAACAGGCTACATCGATGCCCTTGCAGCACAAAATACCCTGGAAGCAAATGCCCGCATTGAAAACATCCAGGAATTCCTTTCTGTTACCAAAAACTTTGATGAAAAGGATGTTGAGGAAGAAGAGACAGGTCTAGATAAATTAACACGCTTCCTGCTTGATTTGGCCCTGATTGCTGACACAGATGATGGCGATACAGAATCTTCAGAAGTGACTCTTATGACCCTCCACGCAGCCAAAGGTCTGGAATTTCCAGTTGTCTTCTTGATTGGTATGGAGGAAAATGTCTTCCCACTTAGTCGTGCAGCAGAAGAAGAGGACGAATTGGAGGAAGAACGTCGTTTGGCATACGTAGGCATCACCCGTGCTGAGCAGACTCTCTACCTGACCAATGCCAATTCTCGACTCCTTTTCGGTCGCACCAACTACAACCAACCAAGCCGCTTTATCCGAGAAATTTCCAGTGACTTGCTTGATTATCAAGGGCTCGCTCGTCCAGCCAATACTAGCTTTAAGGCTTCTTATGTCAATGGCAGAGCGACACAGTTTGGACAAGGCATGAGCTTGCAACAAGCCTTACAAAGTCGAAAAGCATCCGTACAACCATCAGCCAAGCTCGGAGGAAGTATGCCCTTCGCATCAAGCAACCGATCGTCAAGCTCAGGCACCAACTGGTCAGTTGGTGACATCGCAGTCCACAAGAAATGGGGACGCGGGACAGTCCTTGAAGTATCAGGCTCAGGCAGCAACCAAGAACTCAAAATCAATTTCCCAGAAATGGGCCTCAAAAAAGTCTTGGCAAGCTTAGCACCGATTAGTAAGGAAGAGTAGGGATGAATCTTCAGGTACAATTTTTTCAAAACGATGTTATAAAAGCCATCAAGGGAGGAGTATATCAAATTTCGCTTCAAAAAGTTGATGGTGAACGGCGGGTCTTGTATATCGGTGAATCATTCTCTATGCTGATAAGATGTGCACAACATTTATATCAGTTAAGAAAATACCCAGAGTATTTAGGGATGACCGCTGAAATCCTTCGTGATCAAAACCTTATCTTAATGTTTGAAATTCTAGAGCTTGAAGAAGCGATGGGAATCAGAAGAAATAAAGAAAAGGAATACATTAAGAAGTGTACACCCTTGTTACAGAGTGGACTTAGTGATCGTATGCTATCCATTCCTAGGAAAAAAGAAGCGGTGGCTAATTTTCTGGAAATATAGATAGTGCTTAAAATACAATGCATTAAATGTGTTGTATTTTTTTATTTATAATCTTCTAAAATCAAAATTATCCGTTGTCAACTTGCCTTGATGAACTCCAGTTCTATCTTCAGCTTCGTTTCCTAGGCTACTTTTGATTTTCATTGAGTATCATTTGTTACTTGGTGATATGTCTGTAGATTTGTAATTTTTTTCAAAAGAGTCACACTAACCGATAAACTTGTGGTAAAATATTATGGAAAAGGAGATATTGTGAAAAGATTTAGACAATTATTTGGACTAGGACTTCTAATAAGTACTGTGTTCCTATTCCTGTACGGGATAGGTGATTTGGAAAAGACTGAAGAACGACGTATACAGAGTAAAAATCTTGAACAAACGTTTCAAAAAAACTCAGATGCCTATGCTTGGATTCGGGTGGAAGGAACGAAAATTAACTACCCTGTTCTACAACATCCTACAGACGACGCCTACTATTTAACCCATGATGCAGAAGGAAATGAGACTCAGTATGGTGCTATTTTTACTGAAAGGGTAAATCAGACTAGTTTTGAGGATCCTGTGACGATCATCTATGGACATGCCATGCGTGATGATTCCATGTTTGGTAGCCTAGACTATTTAGCGGAGCCTTCTACATTTGAATCAATCCAGACAGTAACTATTACCAAAGACGGGAAAGACTTTCTATACCAGATTGTTGCAGCATATTCCTTTACTGATGATCACCTGTATCACACCTTTGGACTAGGCGATACGAAGCAGGTGGAGTCATATGTCTCTCTGTTAGAAGCCAAGGCAAATGAATATGGTGGATTCTATCGCTCGTTTGATTTTGATGTTACTCGGGATAAGTTATTGATTTTATCTACTTGTGACGTGGCAGGAAATGAGAGACGGTTTGTAGTTCATGCCGTCAGAAAAGGAGGAAGCTAATATGGTTATTTTTAAAGAGAATAGAAAATTTTTTGAGTTTGCGATTGGATATATTTTTATGGGTATAGGGCAAAAATTGATGGGAGTCGGTCTATTGAAACCCTGGTCTGAAAATGCTCCGGTCCTTTTGTGGCTAGGGTTGGTAGGACTTTCCTTGTTTGGGATTGGATTATTTTTTATTGGAAAATTAGCCATTTGGTTTCTAAGGCAGTTCAATCAGGAGCAACGAGTAGCGAAAGTTGTTGGTCTAGCATTAGCAGTTAGCGTGCTTGGAGGCTTGCTGCTTGGAGGATTAGGGCAGCTAATCTATGATTACACTTCATTTGGCTATCAAGAAGTAAAAAATGCCATCTGGCTAGTGACGAGCCTATTTCAGACATTTATCAAAGTAACGGTCATCTTTAACCTTTACTGCTTTTATAAAGATAGTAACTTTTCTTGGAAGAAGGGGGACTTCCGAAGAATAATTGCCATTGTCTTATTGGGAATTCTTATAGCAGCCAGCATAGGATTGATATGGTCTGCCATATCAGATATCTTGTTGGGGCTTGCAGATATGATTGTTATTTTAGGGACAGTGTATTATTTACTTGAAAAATAATTAGGATGATATATATGAAAAAGAGAAGAAAAATTGTTAGTTGGCTGATGCTTTCAACTATTTTATTGGCCAATAGTCCCCTGGTCTATGCGCAGGAAATTCAAGAAATTGTTGAAACTTCGCAAAGTCAGGCTTATTATGAAGAAGCAGTGGAGGAAGCGCGTGAGTCGACTGTCGGTGGTGATAATGCAAATACAACCAATGCATCAAACTCCGACCAGACAACCGCAGCAAGTGCCACTGATGGCGGAGATGCCATTCAGCAGCCTAAAATCACTGAAGAAGGGCAAAATGCAGAAGAGGCAGCTTTACGGGCGCAGTATGGAGAACCAGTTCTCGAAAGTGGTCAAGAACAACTTTACAAGGTAGACGAGACACGCTTTGTGACCTATATTGGTAGCCAGGCTAAGACCTATATTGACTACGAGGGGCGGGAAGTTCCGATTGACCTTGATCTGTATTCCTATCATGCAGATGGCACGCATTATTATCTACCGAAAGAATCACCTGTTGATGTAGTGCTTCCCGCTAAGGTGACCGAGACTACGCCGATTGATGTTATCAGTCAGGAAGATAAAATATCGCTCTATCCTTTGGATAAAACCTACGAGCATGCGACTGTAGAGGACAATGCTATCCTTTATAATAACGTTGACGGTGCGACAGATGTCCAATATACAGTACAGTCAAACGGCGTTAAAGAAGAAATCGTTCTGAGTAAATGGGAAGAAAAGAACCGTTTTACTTACGTTTTAGAGGCAGGAAATTATGATGTAAGTCTTGAAACCAATCAAATCTTGGTTCGCCAAAAAGGTAAAAAAGAAATACTTTTTGTCTTAAATGCTCCTCTTATGGTGGATGCTGCAGGAGAAACCAGTCAAGATATAAAATTGGAACTGGCTGAAAAAGATGGACACTACCATATTACTGTCGTCGCAGGGAAAGAATGGTTGGCAGATCAGGCACGTCAATATCCTGTTCGTATCGATCCAACCATTACTGTCCCACGAGAACATATACTAGATTCTGTAACGAGTTCGGTTCACGGTCAATATCAGGGATATGCTTATGGTTATATTGGATATATGACGGTCGAATCCATGGGAATGCAAGGAGTCGCATACGTTAAGGACATCGGTCGGAGTCGTATGTATTTTAAGGTCAACTATGACTTTAAGCAGAATATTCCTTCAGAAGCTAAAATTGATAGCGCAACACTCAATCTCTATGAGTACACTGCTCCTGGAAATCAGGGAACACAGTTTGCTGCCTATCGTTTAACAGAAGATTTTAATATCAATACGGTGACTTGGAATTCATCCGTCAATCTAGGTCGAGAAATTGCAGGTGAAAATGCCATTTCCGAGAAAAAGGTTGGGATGCACAACTTTGATATTCGTGATGCGGTCAACGGCTGGGTGCAAGGACTCTATCCAAACTATGGTTTAGTTGTCGCTGCAACAGATGAGGGAGCAGATGGCGGTGCCTTTTATACGACTGAAGCCACAGCCTCCAATGCTGGTCAAATTGGCTTTACTCCTGAAAAGGCGCCAAGTATTACGATTAATTGGTCCGTCCCAGATCCAGTAGATATCAATTATGCTATCGGTGATACGACTATCAATCTCCGAACAATGGTGAAGACAGATAAGTCTGGTAAACTCCAATTCCAAGGAGTTTTTGCGGATGGTCTGACTAGCCCTGCTGCACAGGTTGGCTACCAGCTCAGTGACCCTGCTAAGAATTATACTGGTCAGAGTACAGCCAGCTTTTCATACAAATACCCTGACACTGCTTCCTTTATTTCAGCATTTGAAAAAGGAACGACACAATACAAAGATAAATTGTCTAACTGGCAAACGCTCGTGCCGTTTACAGAGCCGGAATTAAATACGCTCTACACCATCGATGCGGAAAGCAAGAAAGATGGTCAAACGAGTGGGAAGAAGAGTAGTGACTCTTTCATCATTTACAAGGTAACCCAATATGATACTCTTCCTAAGATAGCCAGTTACTATGGCGTACCGCTAAAACAGATTGCCTTTGACAACCGGATTCAAGATATGCTTCTGGTCAAAAACAATACTCTCTTTATCCGCAATCCAAGTAAAAATGCGAACAAGCCTTATAACCCACCTGCTCTGACTGATAAGGTCAAAGCAGACGTGGATATGCTGTTGATGGGGCGTGGTTTACACTGTGAATTTGGTTTTGAACCGATAAATCTTAATACAGGTAATTTCTACTTAGAACGAACAGATGTATCTATCTCAGACCTAGGTGGAGACTTTGCGATTGTCCGCAATTATAACTCGAAAGCAGCAGGCATCAATAGTCTATTTGGTCGAGGATGGTCTTTTGCCTTCAACGAACAACTTTCACTTGATGACGAGGGCAATATTAACTATATCCGTACAGATGGTTCTATTTTGACCTTTATCAAAGAAGGTGATACCTATAAGGCGCCAGAGGGCTATGATCTAACCTTGACGGTAAAGGAAATAGAGACTAAAAAAGCTGATTTTGGCAATGGCGAAGAGGACTACGCTGTCAAGGAATATCACATTACCGATAGCAATCAGCAGGAAAAAATCTTCAATTTCTATGGGCTTTTGACCAGTCAAACAGATGAAAAAGGGAATAAAACTAGCCTTTCCTATAACGAACAGGCTCAACTGACTAAGATTACATCACCGACAGGTCTTGTATATGGTGTGATCCAAAATGATTCAGGCTATATCGGAGCAATCCAGTTACCGAACGGTTCGACATTAGCTTATGACTATGATGAAGCGGGAAATCTTATTTCTTACACGGACGCAGCAGGAGCTAAGACACGTTACGACTATGACGAACAAGGACGGATGATAGCTTGGTATGATGCCAATGGGACCAAGATTATCGAGAATGTCTATGATGAACAGCATCGTGTCATCCAGCAGACCGACGGAACAGGAGCAGTCTCCACTCTTTCCTATAGTGATGGACAGACAGTAACGACAGATGCTAATGGTCAAGTGACGACTTATACCTATGACAAACATTATCGTACAACAGCCATTACTTATCCTGATGGAAGCAGTATTCGTAAGGCTTATGACGATAATAACCGCTTAGTGAGTGAGACCAATGAATTGGGTCAAACGACTAGCTACACTCACGATAGTCAGGGAAATATTCTCACGGAAACTCGTTTTGACGGAGCGGTCAAAACATCTACTTATGACCAAAACAACCATCTCCTTTCTGTAACAGATTTTGCAGGACAGACTACTAGCCATACTTATGATGCGAAAGGAAACCTTCTTTCTACAAGTTTGGCAGATGGTACTAGCATTACCCACACAGTTGATGAGCAAGGACGCATTCTTTCAACCACCGATGCTCTAGGAAACACAGTCCAGTTATCCTATGATGGGGCTAATTTGGTCAAAGTGACCAATGCAGCTGGCGGAGTGACCACTCTTACCTATAACGCTCATAATCAAGTCACCTCCATCACCAACCCTCGTGGTGGTGTGACAACGATGACCTACGATGCCGAAGGTCGTAAACTAAGTGAAAAAGATGCGGATGGTGTCGGTACAAGTCAGACATTTGACCCAGCAGGGCAAGTGATTGCAGTGACCGAAGGAAATGGGAATACTAGCAGCTTTACTTACGATGCCTTTGGACGCAAGATTGCGGCAAGTAATGGTGAAGGTGGTCAGTATAGCTACGAGTATGATGGTGTTGGGAACCTCCTTCGTTTGACAGATGCCGAAGGTCGTACGACGAGCTACAGTTATGATAGCAGAGGTCGTCTTCTGACAGAGACGGATGCTGCTGGACAAACGGTGCATTACAAACGTGACGCAATTGGTCGTGTCTTGGAACGGACCAATGAAGCTGGTCAGACAACATCATATACCTATGATGAGACAGTCAACCAAATCGCAAGCATTACAGATGCTTTAGGGCAGGTGACCAGCTATAGCTATGACAAGGCAGGGAATGAGACTCAAGTCACCTACCCAATTGGTACGAGTACGACCAGCACTTACGATGCTTTAGGTCGTCGTCTCAGCTACCAAGACCAAGCAGGCCGCACGGTTAGCTATACCTACGATGCGCTAGGAAATAAACTGACCGAAAGCCTGGATGAACGTACGACCAGCTATAGCTACGATGCACTTGGCAATGTGACCAAGGTCATCTATCCAGATAAGACGAGCGTTTCCTACCGATATGATAGCATGGGAAATGTTTTCGAGCAGACAGATGCCAAGGGCATATCCACTCAGTATGACTATACTGCCGCTGGTCGTTTGAGCAGTACGACAAATGCTCTTGGTCAAATAACCACGATGACCTATGATGCGAACGGAAATCAAATCAGCTTGACCGATGCGGCAGGAAATACTGCCAGCACACGCTATACAGGGCAAAACCAAGTTGGTCAAGTCACCGATGCACTTGGTCATACAACTCACTTTAGCTACAACCAAATGGAGCAACTTCGTGAGGAAATTGATGCTCTAGGTGGAAAAACAAGCTATCAGTATAATGAACTTGGCTACCTGACCCAAGTGACTAATCCAAATGGTCATGCAACTCAGCTGAGCTATACCCCAACGGCTCAGGTTAAAGAAGTTATCCAGGCAGATGGTAGTAGTATTGTCAATGAATACGATGCTCTTGATCGCCTCATTAAGCAGACGCAATCTAGCGGACTCATTACTGAGTATAGCTATGATGCTGCCAATCGTCTGATAGCTGCGAAGGATAATCAATCTCTAAATGAAAGTTACACCTATGACGCAGCAGGCAATCGCCTGACGACAACCAACAGCCTTGGTCAGACCACAAGCATGACCTATGACAGCTACAATCAGTTGACCAAGGTCACTTATGCAGATGGAAGTAGTGAAAGCTACACCTATGATTTATCAGGTAATCTAGCGACTAAGACGGATGTAGAAGGACATGAGACTAGCTACCATTATGATGAAAATGGAAATTTACAGAAGAAGGTAGACCATCTTGGACGTGAAACCAGCTACAGTTATGACCAACTCAACCGTGTCGTGACAGAAACGGACCCTGAGGGGCATGAGACCAACTACGAGTACGATGTGCTGGGGAATGTCGCAAGTGTCACAGATGCCAACGGACACCAATCTACCTACGGATACGATGCTAATGAACGCCTGGTTCTATACAAAGATCCAAAGGGACAGGAAACTGTCTTGAAATACGACCCACTCGGTCGCTTACTGGAGACGGTGGCTCCTACAGGTGCCAGCCAGACCTACACCTATGACGCAGTAGGCAATCGTCTGTCTGAAACAACAGGTGAGGGAAATACCACTAGCTATACCTATGACAGTCTCAACCGTCTGCTTAGCCTAACCAAGCCAACTGGCGGTAAGACAAGCTATACCTATGACCAAACTGGTAGTCTCTCGACAGAGACAGACCCGAGTGGGGATGTGACAAGCTATGTCAATGACCTCTACGGTCGTGCGACTAGTCGAACTCTTCCAAATCAGGCGACTTTCAGCTATAGTTATGATGCTCTTGGTCGTCTGGAGAAACAGACCGCGCCACAAGGCTTGTTCAAGACCTATACCTACGATGTAGCTGGTAATCTTATCAAGGAAGTAGACCAGTCGGAACGAGCGACTAGCTACACCTACGATGTTGCCGGTCGTCTCTTGGTGGAGAAGAATGCTCTGGATCTAGAAAAGACCTACACCTACGATGAGATGGGCAATCTGACTAGCATCACTAGTCCGAGCGGTGCTAAGACCAGTCTGTCCTATACGAAGCTGGATCAGCTTAAAACGATCACCAGTCCGACAGGTCGTGAGACGGAGCTGAGCTATGATCCTGTAGGGCAAGTGACCAAGCGAGTCATCAATGGTAAGAGAGAGACAACCTATGCCTATGACCCGAATGGTAATCTCCTAGAGGAAGTCAATCCACTTGGTCAGGTGACCAAGCGGACCTACGATGCAGGCAATCGTCTGACAGCGGAGACCAATACCGCAGGTCAGACCAGTCTCTATAGTTATGACAAGGATAACCGCCTAATCAAGGTATCCAGTCCTACAGGCGCAAGTAGTAGTCTCACCTATGATGGCAATGGCAATCTGACCAGTGTTCTCTCAGGAAGCAAGCGCCTTTCTAGCTACACCTACGACCAAGAAGACCAACTGCTGACCGCCACCAAGGGAAGTGGAGATGAAGCATCAACCAGCAGCTACACCTATGATAGCGTGGGCAATCTCACCTCCATCACCAATGGCAATGGTCAGGTAACGAAGTATAGCTATGACCAGCTAGGAAATGTCATCGAAAAGATGAATGCACTGGGAGACAGCGAGACCTACACCTACGATGTCAATAACCAACTAGCCAAGATTACCAAGGCTGATGGTCAGACCATTAGCTACGACTACAACAAGCTGGACCAACTGCTGACCAAGAAGACTTCTACCGAGTCAGAAGGGCAGGTCCTCTACAGCTATGATGCGGATGGTCGTAGAGTGGCGATGAGTGACTTGACGGGTCAGACCCGCTACGCTTATAATGAAGAGGGTGAGTTGACTGGTGTTCGTCAGGGTGATGGCAGTCTGATTACCTACACCTACGACGACTATGGCAATATCACCAATATGGTCTATCCAGATGGTAGCGAGGTAGCCTATAGCTATGACGAGCTCGATCGTCTGACCAAGGTGACCGACCGTGACGGCAAGGTGACCACCTACGCCTATGATAAGGCTGGTGACATGACCAAGATTGAGCGTGGGGACGGCACGACAAGTGCTCTGACCTACGACGCAGCCCATCGTGTGACAGAGATTGTTCATCGTGACAAGAAAGGCAAGCTGATTTCCAGCTATGCCTACGAGTACGACGATGGCAACTACATCGCCAAGGAAACCATCACGCAGGATGGGGAAACTCTGGTCCAAACTTACAACTACGATAGTCTAGGGCAAATCGTCCAGATGACCGTTTCAAGTAAGGATGGCAAGGAACTGAGTCAGTTTAGCTACACCTACGACCATGCAGGAAACAAGCTGACCAGCACGGAGACGGTGGACGGTAAGGAAAGCAAGACAGAGTTTAGCTATGACGCCGAGAACCGCCTGCTTGAAACGAAGTCTGGCGACAAGACCATCACCTACACCTATGATAAGAATGGCAACCGCACATCGTCTGGTGCTGGTGATGCCAAGCTGGATTATATCTATGACACGGAAAATCGCTTACTTGCGGTCAAGGATAAGGAAGGTCTACTTTTCGCTGCCCTCTATGATGGGGATGATAACCGTGTCTTCACCGCCAGCAGGACCCAAGCGACCAACACCTACCAGCTCTTCAAACGCAAGCCAGCGGATAAGAAGCGCAAATCTCCGTATACTGCGCCAGATGGCGAAGCCAACAGTCTCTTCTGGTACGGCTTCACGCAGAATGTCGTCCAGTTCTTCTCGAGCTTCACGACTAGCGAGGGCTATGACTGGATCGAGACCTTCGATACCGTCTCAACTGCCTATCATCAGAAGGTAGCCAAGGACCGAGCGACGGAAGAAGGGCTTGTGGTCAATCCACCAAGCGAGGACAACCTACCGGGTGAAGACGAGGTGCTTTACAGGAGTCAGGTGCAGGATGTCCTCATCCCTTACACGACCAAGGAAGACACCTACAACTATTACGAGACTAGAAACTACGTCAACGACGTCAATCAGCAGCACACCCAAGTCCTGCAAACCTATGACGACCAGCTCCAGAAACGGGAGACCTATGTCTATGGCAATGGCAGAGCTACCTATACTAATGAGAGCACTGGCGACAGCTATCACTACCTGACCAGCCAGTCTGGCTCGGTGACAGGTCTAACTCAGAATGGACAGGCGGTCGCAAGTTCAAGCTATGCCCTCTACGGAGCAACCAAGCAGACTACAGACACCACAGGCAATCCATTTGCCTACAATGGCGAAGCCCGTGACATCACAGGTCTGGACTACCTCCGTGCACGATACTACGATAGCCAAGCAGGCACCTTCCTGACGGCTGACACCTATCCAGGTAGTCAAACAGACCCGCTCAGCCAAAACCCCTATGCCTATGTGCAGAACAACCCAGCCAACTATACCGACCCGAGTGGGCATATCTGGAAGACTTTGACAAATGCATATAATACTGCTAAGAAAGCAGTGTCCAAGGCCTATAACGCCGCTAAGAAAGTAGTTGTCGATACCTATAATACTGTCAAAAAAGCAGTGGTAAACACCTATAACACCATTAAGAGCGCAGTCGGTCACGCAGTCAACTGGGTCGGACAAAAGGTCAATCAGGCAGTCAACTGGGCTGGCAATGCGGTAAGGCAGACTATTAATTGGATTGGTCAGCAATTCACCTCTCAGCGAGGCTACAATAATAGCACTCGAAACTATGTGACCTACCAGCAATCTGAAGCTCAGCGTCAAGCCATCGCTCAGCAACAGTATCAGCAGCGGGTGAATCAAGAATACATTACAGCGACAGGTATAAAAGGACAGCCCAAAACAAGAGAAGCTCAAAACCTTATCAAAAACTGGGGACCAGCTTTGAGCTTCATGTATACACACGTTTGCAAGACGGCTAATCACTGGGTAGACTCTGGTGTCAAATTCCTTAAAAATGTGGATTGGAAGGATGTTCTTAAGAATGCCGCAGGCATAGCAGGTGAGTTCTTCTATGTTAATGATATTTACCGTGTAATTACTGGTACTGATCCTATTACTGGTGAGAAAGCTAGTCGTTTGGAAGCAGCAGCATGGCTGGCAACGGACCTCATTAGCATGGGAGGTTCAAAATTCGGTAAACTGGCTAAAGTTGCGACTAAGGCTGACAATCTATTTGATGTTGTTAAAGGTTCAAAAATTGTTTCTCGAGCTAACAAAGCGATTGATGGTACCAAAACTTTCATAAAATCGAATGTAGGCAAACTTCTCGACACCCCATTTGGTTTCTCTCCGCAACTCGCTGGAGTTGGTGGCATGACCATGAACGCAGGTGGAACCACTTTGCGTGAAGTTGGACAAAACGCCAAGAAAGGTTTTGACAATCTTGTTCAAGCCTTTGCGAAGAATGGGGATGAGGTTGTCCAAGTAGGTAAAGGGACACGCCCTCCTAATTTATCTCCAGAAAAATCTGGAAGACGTGGTGCTTTTAATGAAGCCAAAAGACAGAGTGGTATTCCAACGAGTCAAAGTCCGAGTAGAGTAGGTCCTAACTTTGATAAGAGAAATAATATACAACCTGGCAGAATCTATGAATTTGATATAGTCAAAGATGGTAGAAAAGAAACCATTAGAATTAGAGATGATGCTGGAGGACATATTTATCCAGATGATCCTACTCAAAATAGAGGACCACATTTTAATGATATGGAAGGAAACCACTATGATTATTGAAAAAGAGGAAAATATTGATATTTCATATTTAAATGTTAATCTCTCTGAAAATATAGTTGCAACACGTTGGGAAATAAGTGGACAATGTAATAAAAGAAAAGAATACTTAGAATACATGGTTAATCAACTTTATATTTTTTCGAAAAAGATTCGATTTAAATTGGTTGTTGCAGTAGGGGATGATGATTTTAATGAGTCAACTAGGATTATTAACTACTATAAACTTTGGAAATCGTTATCAAAATATAATCTAAATGTGATAAATGGAAAATACTCAGAAGAAATATCTCTTAAAAAAGATACTATGATTAGATTCTTTGGTGGAATTGAACTTTTAGAGGAACAGTCAGTTTCGGGTTGTGTTGATGTTATACTTACAAGAATGACTTCGCATTTATTACTATTACCTCCTAATTTGAGTGTAGAAGAGATAATAAAATCTGGTTTTTCTAGAGGTTTATCTGAAAATAGTAGCTATATTTCAAATGTTGTCAATCAAGGGGGAGTTGTGCTATTTCGAGAAGGATACTTTGATGATATAAATACTGGTTTTATAGGCTTTGGTCCCGAAAGCTTGATGAACCAAACATTGTTTGGAAATTAGAGCTTATATTATTGTTATTTTCAATTATTTATTGATAATTTTTAGAAAATCGCTCTAGTTCATGAAATCATCTAGACTTTTCTAGGTGATTTCTTTTTGGTGTGATAGAATAAATATGTAGATCTTTGAGGACGGAATATCAGATGGAACCTGTCTAGCTACCTATACTAACGAGAGCACTGGCGACAGCTATCACTACCTGATCAGCCAGTCTGGCTCTGTGACAGGTCTGACTCAGAATGGACAGGCAGTCGCAAGTTCAAGCTATGCCCTTTACGGAGCAACCAAGCAGACCACAGACGCCACAGGCAACCCATTTGCCTACAATGGCGAAGTACGGGATGTGACAGGTCTGGACTACCTTCGTGCACGATACTATGACAACCAAGCAGGCACCTTCCTGACGGCTGACAGCTACTCAGGTAGTCAAACAGACCCGCTCAGCCAAAACCTCTATGCCTATGTGCAGAACAACCCAGCCAACTACACCGACCCGAGTGGGCATATCTGGAAGACTTTGACAAATGCATATAATACTGCTAAGAAAGCAGTGTCCAAGGCCTATAACGCCGCTAAGAAAGTAGTTGTCGATACCTATAATACTGTCAAAAAAGCAGTGGTAAACACCTATAACACCATTAAGAGCGCAGTCGGTCACGCAGTCAACTGGGTCGGACAAAAGGTCAATCAGGCAGTCAACTGGGCTGGCAATGCGGTAAGGCAGACTATTAATTGGATTGGTCAGCAATTCACCTCTCAGCGAGGCTACAATAATAGCACTCGAAACTATGTGACCTACCAGCAATCTGAAGCTCAGCGTCAAGCCATCGCTCAGCAACAGTATCAGCAGCGGGTGAATCAAGAATACATTACAGCGACAGGTATAAAAGGACAGCCCAAAACAAGAGAAGCTCAAAACCTTATCAAAAACTGGGGACCAGCTTTGAGCTTCATGTATACACACGTTTGCAAGACGGCTAATCACTGGGTAGACTCTGGTGTCAAATTCCTTAAAAATGTGGATTGGAAGGATGTTCTTAAGAATGCCGCAGGCATAGCAGGTGAGTTCTTCTATGTTAATGATATTTACCGTGTAATTACTGGTACTGATCCTATTACTGGTGAGAAAGCTAGTCGTTTGGAAGCAGCAGCATGGCTGGCAACGGACCTCATTAGCATGGGAGGTTCAAAATTCGGTAAACTGGCTAAAGTTGCGACTAAGGCTGACAATCTATTTGATGTTGTTAAAGGTTCAAAAATTGTTTCTCGAGCTAACAAAGCGATTGATGGTACCAAAACTTTCATAAAATCGAATGTAGGCAAACTTCTCGACACCCCATTTGGTTTCTCTCCGCAACTCGCTGGAGTTGGTGGCATGACCATGAACGCAGGTGGAACCACTTTGCGTGAAGTTGGACAAAACGCCAAGAAAGGTTTTGACAATCTTGTTCAAGCCTTTGCGAAGAATGGGGATGAGGTT
>NZ_JAOTGF010000017.1:0-46945 GCF_044427305.1 Streptococcus sp. 2021WUSS109 | reverse complement strand
TTGGTCAAGAGTCTGAGCAAGTTGCCGGTGTAACAGGAAAAATCAATGTGATTAGTATTGGAGACCAGACGACAGAGGTCGTTACCACTGCCAAAGTAGATCGCATTGTTAGAGTTGGTACGAAGTTGGCAGCTGCTCAGAGTGCAGACCTTGCCGAAGCTGTTATCACGGAGAAAGAAATCCCTTTTGATACCCTTTATCAAGACGACCCTACTCTTCCAGTTGGTCAAGAGTCTGAGCAAGTTGCCGGTGTAACAGGAAAAACTAATGTGATTAGTATTGGAGCCCAGACGATAGATGATGTTCGAGAGGTTGCTGCTGGTTCATTAGACTTGGTTTCTACATCTGACTTAGGGGAATCTCGGGAGTACACTGCTAAAAATAAGGTAATTAATGGTACAAATACAGATGATGTTCCAAAACCTAAGAGACTTCCTCAAACCGGAGAAAATAAAGGGAGCTTACAGACTTTTTTCGCAGTAGTTGGTATCGCAATGATTAGTGTTTTGGTTTATGTTAAGAATCAAAAAAATCTGATTTTCTCGAAATTAAAACAAAAGATGTAGAACACTGTAAATCCTTTTTGTATCAGCAAGTCGTGCTAATACTAAAGATCTAATGATTCAGTCAACTGAAATGGATTAAAGATTATTTGTTAGGTAGGAAAAGTTCCAGAATTAAATCGTAATTTTGGGACTTTTTTTCAATATACTCCATTATTGGGCGGTACAGATTATCCGTTGTCAACTTGCATTGATGAACCCTGGTTCTATCTTTAATTTTGTTTTTAAGGCTACTTTTGATGTTTATTGAGTAGAATATGAGAGTGTGGCAATCATATATTCCTTTTTGGTACGTCGGGGATGAAGTGAAAGTTCTTTGTGGCATCTGCTATTGGTATTGGTGAACCCAAAATAGACTTCTAAGCCTGACTATTGTGAGGCGGCGGATTAAAACGACTCCCTAACTGTTTCAATCAGTCAAGGCGTGTTCAAACAATCCACTGGAGTTTTTCACTCGTCGAAGTAGTAAAATAGAAACTAAATGATGATACAATCAGTATTCTCTCAAAAAATTAACTTGATTAGCGACAAACGATTTCTTACAGAAAAGTACTTTACTTGGGAATGTTTGTATATTTATACGTAATTTTAAGTAATATGGTACAATAAGAGCAGAATAAATAAAAGTAGGAAGTCTTATGAAATTACCACGTTTTGGCGTTGAGGAATGGCTGAATGTCCATGAAAATAGCGCGATTTATGATATAGCTGGGGTGTCCATTTCTTCATTGACTTTGGAGGAATTGTTTGCCTTGTCGGGCACCAATCCTGAGGATTTTTATAAGAAATTGCAGGGCACCAAGCTCAACTATGGCTGGATAGAAGGTTCCCCAGCATTTAAAAAATCGGTTAGTCAACTCTATACAGGCGTCAAGCCAGAACAAATTCTCCAGACCAACGGGGCAACAGGGGCCAACTTGTTAGTTCTTTATAGTTTGATTGAACCAGGAGACCATGTCATTTCCCTTTATCCGACCTACCAACAACTCTACGATATTCCAAAGTCCTTGGGAGCAGAAGTAGATTTGTGGCAGATTGAGGAGGAAAATGGCTGGTTGCCAGACTTGGAAAAACTACGTCAGCTCATTCGTCCTAATACTAAGATGATTTGCATCAACAATGCCAATAATCCAACTGGTGCTGTCATGGATAGGACTTATTTGGAAGAATTGGCGGAAATTGCTGGTGAAGTTGGGGCTTACATACTCTCGGATGAAGTCTATCGTTCCTTTTCTGAGCTGGATGTGCCATCTATTATAGAAGTCTATGATAAAGGAATTGCTGTAAATAGCTTATCCAAGACCTATTCCCTGCCAGGTATTCGCATTGGTTGGGTGGCTGCCAATCTTGAAGTGACAGATATATTGAGAGATTATCGGGATTACACTATGATTTGTGCAGGTGTCTTTGACGATCTGGTGGCTCAATTAGCTTTGGCCCATGATCAAGAAATTCTAGAACGAAATCGGCGTATTTTAGAA
Organism: Streptococcus sp. 2021WUSS109; assembly: GCF_044427305.1. Lineage (NCBI taxonomy): Bacteria > Bacillati > Bacillota > Bacilli > Lactobacillales > Streptococcaceae > Streptococcus > Streptococcus sp. 2021WUSS109. The sequence continues at coordinate 44,901 of NZ_JAOTGF010000017.1, read as the reverse complement.
GAAAATCTAGCAATTTTGGACCAATGGATTGAGAATGAACCCCTCGTTTCCTATATCCGTCCAGCGGTTGTTTCGACCAGCTTTGTCAAGATTGCAGTGGATATGCCCATGGAAGATTTTTGCTTGCAACTTCTGCAGGAATACGGTGTTCTTCTAGTTCCTGGTAATCGATTTGAACGTGACGGCTATGTCCGTCTAGGTTTTGCCTGTGAACAAGAAACTCTAATCAAAGGATTAGAAAAACTATCCCAATTTTTAAGAAGATTCGATAAAGAAAACTAGCTCAGTGGTTGAGCTAGTTTTCTTTATTTTCAGTTGTATTTCTTTGAAACAATTTCCGCCAATCTGGTAGAGAGATTTCAGTGCTTGGAATGGAGGTGCTAATATTGTCCCTCCAGATTTGATAACGGGTATCAAAGAGGAGACGAATGAGTTTGTCCACCATTTCGGCTTCTTCTGGAGCTATTTCTTTTCTCAGTCGATCAATTTCTTGTAATTTCTGTAGGGGATTTACCGTGATGTCGCTAAAACGTTCAATTCCTGCTTTGATGAAGATGCCGAAAAACAAATCGAAGAAGTCTCGTAATTCATCGTCTGTTAAACTAGCCGTCCAAGTTTTTAAGGCTTGGTCGGTTTGTAGGCTATCGCTGGTCAGGGCAGGGGCTAGTTTGAAGTCGCTTCCGTCAACCTCCCAAGAAAAACTGATATGTTGTAGAATGCCGAGGGTATTACTCTGAACGATTTGAGCATTTTCTGGTGTTTCTAACATCATACCGACAATTGAATTCTGGGGAATGACAGGGAAAATCCGTTGGTGAATAGCTTGGTAACTAGGTGCTTCCAAGTGTTTTTTGTGTAATCCAGGTGAATCAAAGGGATAGATAGCTAGGATTCTATCCTGTTGGTCTGTAGCTTGCTGGCATGCTGCATAGAGGGCTAAATTTCCGCCTTTCGAATGACCTGCCAGATAAAAATGGCCCATCTGCTGCATCATAAGTTTTTCTAAGTAGCCACTCGCTGCACGTTGGGCAGGAATTTCATCCATATAGGTCATGTGGAAATCTTCCTTCCAACCGATAATGGTGTCGTCTGTTCCTCTGAAGCAAGTCACAATTGTTTTTCGGTCAATGCGATAGCTGATTGCTGAAAACTGCTTTTCCTGTTCCAACTGATAATCGTCAACGAAGCCAAATGCCTTGATAGATTTGAAGCGTTTGGATTTGGCTAGAAGTCCAAGTAAGACTAGGCGGTTTTTGGTCACCATAGAAAAGGGAGGGAAATTATTTTTGTAGGTCTCTTCAAAGGCCGCTGCCAACCGATCAAGTCGTACACCATTTTCTGTAAAAGAGTAGGGGACCAGATTATCAAAAGGGAGGTAGGAAAGTTCGGTCAGAGCCAGAATATCCAGCTTATTGATAGGTTTATCATAAAAATTATCGTATTGAGTTTCTTCAATATAGGTTAATAAATTCGGCATAGCAGTCCTTTCCTTTTTTATCTAGTATAACGAAATATGATTGGTCTGACAAATCTGCACCACTGATGACCTGGTTTTTTAGTCAACTTCTTGTGTAAATGTATAAAAATACTCAAATTTGTTCCAATGTAAGCTATAATAAATAGTAGGGATATGAAAGGAGATAGTTATGCAGAAAATTCTTCTTATCGAGGACGATAAAACGATTAGCCAACTAGTTGCTAAAAACTTGATAAACTGGGGTTACCAGGTGCAAGAGGTCAAGGATTTTCAGATGGTTTTGGAACAGATGGAAGAGTTTCAGCCCCATTTGATTTTACTGGATATTGGCCTGCCTTTTTTCAATGGCTATTACTGGTGTCAGGAAATTCGCAAGACCTCCCGTGTGCCCATTATGTTTCTGTCTTCCCATGACCAGCCAATGGATATTGTTATGGCGATCAATATGGGGGCGGATGACTATGTGACCAAGCCCTTTGAAATGACGGTTCTCCTGGCCAAAATACAGGGGCTTCTCAGAAGAACCTATGATTTTGTCGGAGAACAAAGTTTACTCTGGTTTGAGGAGATTTCCCTAGACCTAAAGACCATGCAGGTGTCCTATGGACAGGTTGTGGAAGAGTTGACGCGAAATGAATTTCAGATTTTACGCGTTTTATTTGAACATGGCAAGGAAGTGGTCAGTCGTGAGGAGCTGATGAGAGAACTCTGGAACAGTGATATTTATGTAGATGACAATACTTTGTCGGTTAACATTGCTCGCCTGCGTAAGAAATTGGCAGAACTTGGTCTGCCAGATGTGATTGCGACCAAGAAAGGAGTAGGCTACGGCCTGGTGTGGACACATGAATAAGGATGATTTTGGCTCATTAATACCAGGATTTTTGACCTCATGGCTTGGTCATCGCTTGATTTTTCTGATAGCCTACGCCGTTTTTGCTGTGGCTATTCTGGCTTATAGTAGCCTCTTTGACATCCAAAGAAACTTGGTTTTCTACGCCCTCACCCTGCTCACTATCTGCTGGCTTCTTGCCCTCCTCTGGGATTTTGTCAGGGAATTTTCTCGTTTTGGAAAAATCTGGCGTGGTCAGAAAGTGGCTACTGGGACAGCTAGTGAGCGTTTGTTGCAGGAAAAAGTGGAGCGACTAGAAGTCCAGAACAAGCAAATCCTAGAAAAACAGCGACAGGAACAGACAGAATTAGATGACTACTACACCCTCTGGGCCCACCAGATGAAAACGCCGATTGCAGCCAGTCAGCTCTTGGTCAAGGAAGTAGATAGTAGTCCAGTCCGTCACCAACTGGAATCAGAACTCTTCAAGATTGAGCAATACACAGGCTTGGTCTTGAACTATCTCCGTTTACAGTCCTTTCATGATGATTTGGTTATCGAATCAGTCAATTTGGATGAACTGGTCAGAAATCTAGTAAGAAAGTATTCCCTCTTTTTCATTCAGGTCAATACCAGCTTGGACTTGGGACAGCTGGATAGGATCGTAAAGACAGACAAACGCTGGCTGGGCCTGTTGATAGAGCAAATTTTATCCAATGCCCTCAAGTATTGTCAGGGAGGAAGCATCTCGATTTTTCTAGATGGGGATGAGTTGGTCATTCGTGATACGGGAATTGGGATTGCTGAGAGTGACTTGGAACGGGTCTTTGAGCGTGGGTTCTCAGGTTTCAATGGTCGCAGAACCCAGCAATCTTCGGGTCTGGGGCTCTACCTCTCACGGAAAATTGCTGCGGAGCTGGGCTATTCCCTAAAGCTAAAATCAAAAGTGGGTCGGGGAACAGAGGTGCGAATCGGTATCAAAGAAGTGGAGTTGATTTTTGATTAATCTTACAAAACTGTCACGTAAATGAAAGCTAAGACTATGGTAGTTTGTCTTGGGACCGTGTAGAATGAGGGTAGAAAAAGAAAAGGAGTCAAGTTATGTCAGTTTTAGATGTTCAACACGTTCAAAAGATATACAGTTCTCTCTTTAAGGCGGGACAGGTTGAGGCTTTGAAGGATATTCATTTTACAGTGGAAAAGGGTGAATATGTCGCCATCATGGGAGAATCAGGTTCTGGAAAATCCACCTTGCTCAATATTTTGGCAACCCTTGATAAGCCAACGCAGGGCAAGGTCTTGCTTAATGGATTGGATACCCAATCTATCAAGAGCAAGGAAGCGGCAGCCTTTCGTCGGGAGAAATTGGGCTTTGTCTTCCAAGATTTCAATCTCTTGGATACCCTCTCTGTCAAGGACAATGTGCTCTTGCCTCTGGTTTTGTCTCGCTATCCGATTGATGAGATGAACAAGCGACTCATTCATACGCTCAATAGCCTGGGAATTGCGACCTTGCAAGACAAGATGCCCTACGAGATTTCGGGTGGTCAGCAGCAGCGGGTTGCGGTGGCGCGTGCGATTATCACACGACCTGAAATTCTTTTGGCAGATGAGCCGACTGGAGCCCTCGACTCCAAATCAACGGCAACTCTTCTCGATATTTTTGAAAAAATCAACCAAGAAGGGCAAACCATTTTGATGGTAACCCACTCGACAGTAGCAGCTAGTCGTGCCAAACGGGTTCTCTTCATCAAGGATGGCATCCTCTACAATCAAATCTACCGAGGTGAGAGAACCAGTCAGGAAATGTATCAGTTGATTTCAGATACCTTGACACTTATGGCGAATCGAGGTGAGTAGTATGTTTGGACTAACCGTTCGATTGGCTCTGACCAATCTCAAAAAGAACCGTAGACTCTATTTTCCCTATGCCCTGATGACCATTTTGTCCACAGCCATTGCCTATATTTTTGCCTCGCTTGCCTTTCATCCTGATTTAGGTCAGGTCAAGGGGGCCAACGGGGTGATTCAAGTGCTGGGCTTTGGTATGATTGTGGTTATGCTGGCCGTTGCCATCATGGTCTTCTATGCCAATAGTTTTGTTATGAAGCAGCGGTCAAAAGAGTTTGGTGTCTATAGCATTCTTGGTCTGGAGAAAAAACATCTCTTCTTGATGACTTTTCTAGAAAATCTGGTCTTTTCAGTCGGTACCATTCTATCTGGCTTGCTCTTGGGATTGGCTCTAGATAAACTCTTCTATGCCCTCTTGCTGAAAGCCATGCAGATGCCTGTGGTTCTAGCTTCAACCTTCCAGTTGAAAAGTCTAGTCACTGTACTTATCTATCTCTTTGGGATTTTTGCCTTGGTCAGCCTCTTTAATATTGGAAAACTGGGCTTGACCGACTCACTCAAACTGGTTCAAGGTAAGAAGCGTGGGGATAAGAAATCAGGCTTACTCTGGCTACAGACCCTCTTAGCTCTTATCTTATTGGGGGCAGGCTATACCATTGCCCAACTAGTGACCAGTCCGATGCAGGCTATTCCAAGTTTCTTTGGAGCGACTCTTCTGGTTATCCTTGGGACCTACCTGCTCTTCCACGCAGGTGTTATCAGTCTATTAAACTGGCTAAAGAACCGTCAGACCTATTATTATAAGCCAGATAATTTCATTTCTGTATCCAACTTGATTTTCCGTATGCGGAAAAATGCTCTGGGCCTTGCGACCATTACTATCCTCTCTAGCATGTTTTTGGTGACCATGGTTGGAGGACTCAATATTTACATCGGTGGTAAAGATTATATCGCCAATCAAAATCCAAATGATTATTCTATTGATTTTGGAATGCAACCAACCACTTCAAAAGCTCAAACGGAGAAGTGGGAGGAGTGGGCGGAAGCTATCTTAGAAGAGACAGATATTCCTGTTGAAAGTAAGGTGGTCTATCCTTATCAGCAAGCCTATTTTTCTGAGGTGACAAATCAGCAAGTAAAATTTTTGACAGAAAAAGAGTCATGGATGGATTTTTCTAATCAAGTAGGTGTAGGCTATATTTTGGATAAAGCTACATATGAAAAAATGACTAGTCAAAAACTGGAGTTGGCAGCTGACCAAGTGGCCATTTATAGTAAGGGAGTCCAGTATCAAGCTGGTCAAACCCTCACCTTTGATGAAAAGGAGATGAAAGTTGCCCAAGTCTTGCCCAAGAATGTGACCTTGGGACATCTGCCTGACCATGTGACTTTTAATTTTAGTAAGTATTTAGTCATTGTTGTTCAAGATTTGACAATATTTGAAAATCTAGCCGAAAATCGCTATTATATGGGCTTTGAAAGTAGTCTATCAGAAGAAGAACAGGTAAATAGCCAGGAGGTCTTCTTATCCGGTACCTTTGAAAGTGAGCTTTGGGAGTCCAATATATTACCGAATGGAACGAACGCCATCAGTCTCGCCTACCGTGCCTATGCGATGCGTAGTTTCTTCAGTTTTGCAGGTTCACTTTTCTTCATCGGCCTCTTACTTTCGCTCATCTTTTTGATGGCGGTGGTGCTGGTGATTTACTTCAAACAGATTTCAGAAGGCTATGAAGACAGAGATCGCTTCGTCATTATGACTAAGGTTGGTCTGGATGAGGATCAGACGAGACAGTCCATTCGCAAGCAATTGCTGACCGTCTTTTTCTTACCTATCCTACTTGCCTTTGTCCATCTTGCCTTTGCCTACAAGATGCTATCGTCCATTCTTTTGTCTATCGGCGTGGTTAATGCAGGGCTTATGTTGCAGGTGACAGCAGGCATCTGTGGTGGCTATCTCCTCCTCTACCTAGTGGTCTACGCCATCACAACACGATCTTACAAACAGATTATTTCCTAAACTTGGGGCAACCCAAGTTTTTAATTTTTTTTACTATTTTGTTTTACATACTAGCTACCTTGTGTTATACTATAGATACAAGGCTAATAGGTAAAACAAACTAGTGATAGAAGACAAAGAAAATCACTTTTATTTTTATCAGACTAGTCGGTATTACAAACTAGATGGAGAGGCAGTATGAAACTGGATAAGAAAAGTCGGGAAAATTGGAAACTAGCAGGTATCACGCTTGTGACGGCCATTATAACAGGCTGGGCCTTGGATTCTATTTTGATCTTAGGCATCATGTTAGCATCAGGCTTGCTGTTTGGATTTTTTGTAGAGGAAGAGGAGGACTTATGAAAGAAACCCAGATGCTCAAGGGGGTCCTAGATGGCTGTGTCTTACAAATTATCAGTCAGAAGGAGATTTATGGTTATGAGTTGGTTCAGGAGTTGAGAAATCAGGGCTTTGAAAACATGGTCGGAGGGACAGTCTATCCCCTCCTTCAGAAGTTAGAAAAAAATAGCCTGATTTTTAGTAAGAATAAGCCCTCGCCAGATGGACCCGACAGGAAGTATTTTTATCTGACAGACCAGGGGAAGGCTTATCTAGAAGATTTTTGGAGCCAGTGGACGGAATTGGTCCAAAAGGTTCAGCGATTGAAAGGAGAATAAGATGAGCAAACAAATGGAATACCGCAAGCAGATTGAAGTGATTGAAAACCAGCTGACCAAGGAAAACAAGGAGTATATGGGCCGTATCAATGGCTACATGATGATTGCCTCTGTCTTTCACAGGCAGGAAGAAGCAGTGGCTACCCAGCTCTTATCCATTTACCAAGATGTTCTTGAAGCCCAAAAAGACGGGCTTTCGGCGGAGGATTTTCTAGGCAAAGACAGCAAGCAGATGGCGGACGACCTACTCAGCTATCTCCCTCCAATTGGTTTCGTGGAAGTCGCAAACCTGAGTGGCCTCATGCTCATCATTTACCTTGGTAGCCAATGGTTGATGGATTTTGCAGGGACAGGCGCCATCTCCCTCAACTGGCTGGGCTTGATCTGCGACGCGCTACTTAGCCTCCTCCTCCCCGCAGGGGTTTTCCTCATCATTCGCAGTCTGATTTACCAGACCAGCAAAATCAAGATATGGGCAAGCTTTCTCTGCATCCCCCTTCTTTTTCTCGTGATTTGCGGACTTCGTCTCTGGGCAATCCCCAAGGAACCTGACTTAGTCTTGACTGGCTGGGGGCTTCTAGTGCCACTCACCTTGCTCGGTCTCGCTCTGCTATTTTTCCAAAAGGAAAAGTTGGTTCGCTATGTCTTTTTACCGACCTATCTCCTCATGATTGTTGGCGGTGTGGTAAATATGGTCATGACCGTTCCAGTTTGGCTCAATCTGATGTTGGTCATTCTTCCAGCTATGGCCTTTTGGATTGGAACTGCAGTTTTGTTGGTGAGAAAGGAGAAATAGAAAACATATTTTGGTATAATAAAGAAAAACAAGGGGTGCCTATATGGAGTTTGAGGAAATTCTTCGCATCGAAGATGATTTGCAACGCAATGAAGCCTTGTATTCTGTTTTTAACGAGGATGAGCGGTTGGTCAGTCAAGCTGGACAGGTTGAATTTTTGACTACCTTTCGTGAGTTGGAAAAGTATGTGACGGACCAGTCTAAGATATTGGACATCGGAGCAGGGACGGGAGTCTATTCATTTCCTCTTGCAAAGATTGCGAAGGAAGTAGTCGCACTAGAGCCAGCTTCTCGAAACTACCAAAGATTGACAGAAAAGATTGCTGCTAGCCTGCTAACCAATCTAGAAGCCCAGCAGAAAAGCTCCTTGGAACTGGAAGGGTTTCCCGCTGGCTATTTCGACCTAGTCCTCCTGTTCGGACCGCTCTACCACCTATCGCAAACAGCAGACCGTGAGGAGACTCTCCGACAAGCCAAGCGACTCATGGCACCAGGAGGCAAGCTGTTCATCGCCTTTATCAATCATGACATGATACCGATGACAGAAACTGCCCGCAATCCCCACTATCTAACAGCTCCGGACAGCGGTTTTCAGGCAGAGAAAGGACGCGTCAAGAATAGGTCTTTTGTGTTCTTTACTCTGAAGGAGTGCCGAGAAATGCTGGAACAAGCAGGTCTGTCTATTCTTTCTATCCTTGCCGCCGACGGATTTACTGAAATGCTGGCTCCCCAGATCAATGCCATGGATCAGAGGACCTACCAGACCTATCTGGACTGGCATTTTGCTCACTGCAAGGATCCCCATTTACTTGGGGCCAGCAACCATTTTCTATTTATTTGCCAAAAAGATGAATTCACAAAGGAGTAAACCATGACATTTGAAGAGATTTTACCAGGCTTGAAGGCCAAGAAAAAGTACGTTCGCACAGGCTGGGGCGGAGCGGTGAACTACGTCCAGCTCTTTGACACCATTGAGGTTCACGGGCAAAAGCTGGAGGCGACCCCCTATTTCCTCATCAACGTGACAGGTGAGGGCGAAGGCTTCTCCATGTGGAGCCCGACCCCATGTGATGTCCTTGCGACCGACTGGGTAGAAGTCCATGACTAAAGCAGTCCTCATCACAGGCGTTTCTAGCGGCATTGGCCTTGAGCAGGCACGGATTTTTTTGGAAAATGGCTGGCGTGTCTACGGCATTGACCAGTCCAACAAGCCTGATTTGTCAGGCGATTTCCACTTTCTACAACTAGACCTAACTGGTGATTTATCCCCAGTCTTTTCGTGGTGCCAGACAGTTGATGTCCTCTGTAATACCGCAGGCATTCTAGATGATTACCGTCCCCACCTCGATATTGAGGAGGATGAATTGGCACATATCTTTGCGGTTAATTTTTTCTCCGTGACTAGACTGACTCGCCCCTATCTGCAGCAAATGGTGGACAGACAGTCGGGCATCATTATCAATATGTGCTCCATTGCCTCCAGTCTAGCAGGTGGAGGAGGCTCAGCCTATACTGCCTCCAAGCACGCTTTGGCAGGTTTTACCAAGCAGTTGGCACTGGACTATGCCAAGGACAAGGTCCAAATCTTCGGCATCGCCCCTGGTGCCGTTCAGACAGGCATGACCCAGAAGGACTTTGAGCCTGGTGGCCTGGCGGACTGGGTGGCAGACCAGACCCCTATCGGACGCTGGACCCAGCCCAGCGAAATAGCAGAGCTGACCTTCATGCTGGCTACTGGTAAACTCGCTTCCATGCAAGGCCAGATTATCACCATTGATGGCGGCTGGAGTTTGAAGTAGAAAGGAAGATTATGATTCTTGAAACCAATCGTCTCTTGCTCCGCCCTTGGAGTGAGACAGACACAGCTGACTTATTTTCTCAGGCCAGTCATCTTGAAGTTGGTCCCGCAGCGGGTTGGCCTGTTCATCAGAGCGTGGAAGAAAGTCGAGAAATTATCAAGACAGTCCTTAGCCAACCCGAAACCTACGCCCTTGTTCTCAAAGAAACGGGACAGGTGATTGGCAGTATCGGGCTCATGCTTGGTAAACAAGGTGGTCTTGATTTGCCTGACTCAGAAGCTGAGCTAGGCTACTGGCTTGGACAGGGATTTTGGGGACAAGGCCTCATGCCAGAGGCTAGTCAAGTTTTACTGGATTACGGCTTTTCTCAATTGAATTTAGAGAAAGTCTGGTGTCGTGCTTTTGTAGAAAATAGCAAATCATTACGTGTCCAAGAAAAACTGGGCTTTGTTTACCAATACCTCTTGGAAGATGTGCATTTCCCACTCATTGATGAGATCCGTAGCGAACGAGTGAATCTGCTGACAAGAGAGGAATGGCAGTCTAGAAAGGACCCCCTATGACACCTACACAACTCTGGCAAGAATTTCTTGCCATCAATCCCCAAGCTGGTTCTGAGCCGGAGGCCTGGGCCTTTGGGGCGGAAGCTGATCGACTGGCTGATTTGGTGGCTAGAGGCATCAAAACTTCAACCAGCTCTGCCCATGCCCTCTATGAAGTAGAGGGAGAAGAAATTCCAAGAGCTGGTGGCTATGATATCATTCTGGACGGACAAGGTAAGGCTGTGTGCATTATCCAGACCACCAAGGTCTATGTGACGCCCTTTTCCCAAGTGACGGAAGAACATGCCTATAAGGAGGGCGAGTTCCGTCAGGGAGGTGACTTGTCTATCATAAAAGAGAAAAGTCTGATTCATTGGCGGCAGGTCCATGAAGAGCTTTTCACTATCTGGCTGGCAGAAGCAGGCCTGTCCTTCTCAGAAGACATGCTGGTCGTCTGTGAAGAATTTAAATTGGTTTATCCTAAATAGACAATTCTATTGGATGCAATCAACCTGTAGTTTGTTTTCTAATACTAGAAATTTTTGAGAAACTGGCTTCATTCCAGTTTCTTTTTATTTACGAAAATTCCCTATAATACTGCTATTTTCCAAAAACATCAAAATTTGCTATAATAGGAGTATATCATTGAAAAGAGAGAAAACTATGAGCAATAACTATGCAATTATCCTAGCGGCGGGTAAGGGAACTCGCATGAAGTCTGACTTGCCAAAGGTCTTACACAAAGTGGCAGGAATTACCATGTTGGAGCATGTCAAACGGGCTGTAGATGCTATGGAACCTGCTAAAACAGTAACGATTGTCGGTCACAAGGCAGAATTGGTCCAAGCAGTTCTCGAAGGGCAGTCAGAGTTTGCCCTTCAATCTGAACAGTTGGGGACAGGCCACGCCGTTATGATGGCTGAGCCAGCTCTTGCAGGTTTGGAAGGTCAGACCCTTGTTATCGCAGGGGATACACCGCTGATTACAGGAGAAAGCTTGAAAAACCTCATTAACTTCCATGTCAGCCACAAGAATGTTGCGACTATCTTGACAGCTCAGGCTGATAACCCATTCGGATATGGTCGGATTATTCGCAATGCTGATGGGGAAGTGCAAAAAATTGTTGAGCAAAAAGATGCCAACGATTTTGAAAAACAAGTGAAAGAAATCAATACAGGAACCTACTTGTTTGATAATAAACGTCTTTTTGAAGCGCTTAAAGATATTAATACGGACAATGCCCAAGGTGAGTACTATCTGACAGATGTTATTTCGATTTTCCGTCAGGCAGGCGAAAAGGTTGGTGCCTATGTATTGCGTGATTTTGATGAAAGTTTGGGTGTCAATGACCGCGTCGCTCTTGCGACTGCAGAAGCTGTGATGCGCAAACGAATCAATGAAAAACACATGGTCAATGGTGTGACATTTATCAACCCAGATGCTACCTATATTGATATTGATGTTGAGATTGGCGCAGAAGCTGTTATCGAAGCTAATGTTGTCTTGAAAGGTCAAACGGTGATTGGTGAACGCACTGTCTTAACTAATGGTACTCGTGTACGCGATGCGAAAGTTGCAGCAGATGTCGTTATCAGCAACTCAGACATTGAAGAATCTGTCATTGAAGAAGGTGTGACGGTAGGACCATACGCCCATATTCGTCCAGGCAGTCTCTTGAAAAAAGATGTTCACGTTGGAAACTTTGTGGAAATCAAGGCTTCTACACTTGGTCAAGGAACGAAGTCTGGTCATTTGACCTACCTAGGAAATGCAACGATTGGCAATAATGTTAACGTTGGTGCTGGCACCATCACTGTCAATTACGACGGTAAAAATAAATTTAAAACAACCGTTGGAGATAATGCTTTTGTTGGTTCTAATTCTACGATTATTGCCCCAGTAACTATTGGGGACAATGCCTTGTTGGCTGCAGGTTCTGTTATTACAAAAGATATTCCAGAGGATGCCATCGGTATTGGTCGTGGTCGTCAAGAAAACAAAGAAGGCTATGCGACTCGTTTTCCGTTCCATCCAAGTCAAAAATAGGTAATCGTATGAATTTTGAAGAAAAAACCATTGAGCGGACAGAAATTTTTAAAGGGCACATTTTTGATGTAGTAGTAGATGATGTTGCCCTGCCAAATGGTGGAACTGGTAAGCGCGAACTCATTTTCCACAAGGGAGCAGTTTGCGTTTTAGCCGTCACTCCAGAAGGTAAAATGATTTTAGTCAAACAATACCGCAAGGCTATTGAACGTACTATTTATGAAATTCCGGCGGGGAAATTGGAGCTGGGCGAAGAAGATACGCTTGAAGATGCTGCTTTGCGTGAATTAGAAGAAGAAACAGGCTATACTAGTGACAAACTGACCTTGTTGGCAGATTTCTATTCAGCCATCGGTTTCTGTAATGAACGAATTCGCCTTTATTTAGCAGATAACCTTATCAAGGTTGAAAATCCTCGTCCAATGGATGAAGATGAGGTTATCGAATTACATGAGGTAACCTTGGAAGAGGCTTTGAACTTGGTGACTACTGGCGATATTTGTGATGCAAAGACCATCATGGCTATCCAATATTTACAACTCATGAGAAAGTAGGAAACTAGCAATGGGCAAGCCCTTGTTGACGGATGAAATTTTAGAGAAAGTGAAAAAGAAACAGTATTCCGACCAATCTAGCCAGTTTGGACACTATCGTCCAAACCAGGATATATCAATGGATGATGCTCTATTCGATCCATATCTAGAAGAAGATTATCAGGGATATGAAGAGGGACAAACGATCCGAATCCCGGTCAAACCTACTGTAGTAAAAAGTCGCCGTATCGAAACCATCAAGCGAGAAGCTTTCCGCAGTAAGGTAAACAAAATCCTTTTTTGGGTCATCATCTTACTGATAATGTTTATCATTGCAGTATTATTTATTTAGGAGAAGAGATGAAATTTGGAATTATCGCAGCCATGCCTCAGGAATTAAAGATTTTGGTCGAGCATCTACAAGATGCAACTGAAATCGATGTCTTGGGTCGAACTTACTATCAGGGACGAATCGGTCAACATGAAGTCGTTCTTGTTCAGTCTGGTATCGGTAAGGTTATGTCAGCTATGTCCGTGGCTGTTTTGGCAGATCGTTTTTCAGTTGATGTCATTGTTAATACTGGCTCGGCAGGAGCTGTTGCCGAAGGTATTGCCATCGGTGATGTGGTTGTAGCAAATCAATTGGCTTACCACGATGTGGATGTGACGGCTTTCGGCTATGCTTACGGGCAAATGGCCGGGCAGGAATTGTATTATCCGGCAGACCAAGTCTTGTTAGAACAGCTAAGAACCGTTTTAGCAGAGCAGGAAATGATTAGCCATGTGGGTCTGATTGTGACAGGTGACAGTTTTATCGCAGGTCAGGAGAGAATCGCTACAATCAAAACTCATTTTCCAGAAGTCCTTGCCGTAGAGATGGAAGGAGCAGCTATCGCTCAAGCAGCTGTCAATACAGGTAAGCCATTCTTGGTTATCCGTGCCATGAGTGACACAGCTCAGGGAGATGCCAATATCACCTTTGATGAATTTATTATTCAAGCAGGAGAACGTTCTGCCCAGACCTTGATTGCCTTTCTGGAGAAAAATTAAGCAGATTTTGACAACAATACATTGAAAAGGATGACAGTAGCAAAGAGTTGTTACTGTTTTTCTTATGCAGTAATTTGAGCCCGATATTATAAGGTTTCGGCTATCTGTCCCCATACAGTTGTGAATATGTAATGTTGAAAAATGTATGATAATCATTTACAATTTTGTTTATGAAAAATAATTTAGGAGGAAGATTTGATGCAACGATTATTGCTTGCAAATGATTTGCCTGGTGTGGGCAAGGTTGCCCTAGCCACTAGTATACCAATTGCAGCAGCTTGTCAGGTAGAAACAATGCTTTTACCTACAGTTCTTTTATCCTCACACACAGGCGGTTTCCCAGATGTTGTCACTGAAGATATGACTGACTTGAATCAAGCCTATTTTGAACAGTGGAAGAACTTGAATTTGGAGTTGGCAGGCATTTTGTCTGGCTACTGTAGAAATCCTCGGCAGCTAAGTCAGTTGGCTATGTATGCTAAACAAACAGAGACACCATTGATTGTTGATCCGGTCATGGGGGATGGAGGGAAGTTGTATACAGGTTTTACCCCTACCTATGTAGAAGCCATGAAAGCATTGATTCAGTCGGCCAAGCTCATTCTCCCCAATGTAACAGAGGCAGCTTTTTTGACAGGGAGGGATTATTTGGGAGCTTGCTACGATAGGGCGGCTATTGAGGACTTACTGGAAGCTTTAGCAGAGCAGGTGTCTGCAGATATTGTACTGACAGGAATTTCCTTTGATGATAGCCAAATAGGTGTAGCCTATTTTCAGCAGGAAACAGGGGAAATAACTACCTATATGTCTAAAAAATATCCAGCAAATTTCTTTGGAACAGGTGACATTCTATCTACCTTGTTGGCTGTAGCAACCATCCAACAAATCAATCTCCATCAAGCCATCCCTCTAGCTTTAGATTTTATCGACAAGAGTTTAGAGCGTACTCTCGCTTTGGATAGAGACTTGAAATTTGGGATTTCCTTTGAACCTTTTCTAGCAGCATTACAGCAGGCATTTCAAACATTAAAGGAGAAATTATGAAACAGAATCAATTGCGTCAATTAACAGAAATTAGCCTATTTGCAGCCCTTATTTGTGTGGTTGTCTTCTTTATTCGTATTCCTTTTGGGAGTCAATTTGTCCATCTAGGCAATGCTCTGGTGGTAGTAGGAGTACTAATCTTTGGTGCCAACAAAGGGGCGCTGGCAGCCTCACTCGGTCTAGGCATCTTCGATTTACTGTCGGGATATGCTTCCGTTGCTTGGATTACCATTCTAGAATCACTCATTGTCTGTTTTGTCCTCCACCTATTTTATGAGAAATTCCTACAGGCAAACGATAGTCTATCAAATATTATGTTGGTTGGGATAGTTGCAGCCCTCACAAAAATTATCTTGAACCTGTTGAAGTACACATTGACGGGTAGTTTAGTCGGTGGACTAACGCCATCAGCATCATTTTTAGCTGCTTTGGGTAGGATTTTAGGAACCTATGGCACTGCAATTACGACCATCATTGCTGTACCTATTCTTTATCAGGTATGTAAAAGGTTATATAAGAGAAAGTAATTTATATTAGTGACATTAGTTAAATTCAATATGCAAAAAAAGGTCAGAAGGACTACACTGTAAGTGATGAAACAAACAGGAGGTTATACTCTACGAAAATCAAAATTATCCGTTGTCAACTTGCCTTGATGAACTCCAGTTCTATCTTCGGCTTCGTTTCCTAGGCTACTTTTGATTTTCATTGAGTATTAGTACAAGTTCTTTCAAATATCGTCACAATGTTGTCCTATCTATAGTAGAGACAAAAATAAAAGCACAGACAATTCGGCTGTATTTCATCAAAATCAGCTTGAATCTATCTGTGTTTTTATTGGCTAGTTCTTATGCTCATGTCTATTGCATATTTTTTAGAGCTCGTCAATAGAGTGGGTTAGTTTTTCCGGCGATGACTAACATCATTAACTTGTCAAGCACAAAGCCCTCACTAAGATTATACACCTAGTGAGGGCTTCATATTATTTTCATTATTCTGTGGGTGAGGTCGGAACCATCAGGGATGACTTTCCCAGCTTTTTTTATTATTTTTCTAAAGTAAATTCTTCATTTCCGTTAATAATGGTGGTATTTCCCTTGCGAGAATAGGAAATAATATCTTTTACGGAAATATCGTATGTAGTCAGCTGTTTGATTGCTGCGTCATTAATTTTTGTAATGGTCACGGTATGGAAGAGCTGATCGACTTCTCCCTCGAAAAAGGTAGCAGAGATAGTACCAGTTTCTTGATTGTATGTGGCGCCTAGTTCTTTAGCATATTCGTCTTGGTACTTATGAAATTCTTTTTCCGCCTCAGCTTGTGTAGGTAGAAATGATTTCAATTGCTTTTCATAGTCTGCTCCGAGAGCGGTTGTTAAGTATTCTTCTACGGAAATTCCTAGAGAACTTGCTTCTTTTTGTGCTTCCTCCAACATTACCTTGTAAGCTTGATCCAAGGTTAATTTTGCTATTTTAGGAATATCAAAGCTTGTTGTAGCGGTAAAGACAGCTTTCTTATCTACAACTGTCATCGTATAAGTTGCATCAATCCACGTTTTATCGATACCTGGAAGTTGATTTTGCAATTCCTTGATACTGGTTTCGACAATATCTTGTTCAGCTTGGGAATTGCGCCACGTACCGCTAATGTTGCCACTGTTGTATTTGAATAATGCAAGACAGGCAAAAAATACGATAATAGTGGTAAAGAGTGTGATAATAATTCTAAGGACGCGATTACGTTTCTTTTTCTGTTCCGCAACGAGTTCTTCGAAAGCTTGAGTAGCTGTGTTTTCCATAATATTCTCCTTTTATTTCCCTATTTTTAATATACTATAGTTTGTTTGCTTTGTCAATGGTCGTAGGGATGGAAACACGCTATCTGTATGAAGAAAAAGGTATGTAACTATTTTCTTGTTGTATGCATTTTTTAAAAAGTTTTTGTGAAACCTGCACTTTAACAAGGATACCCCCATTTCCAAGTTTATTATATTACATTTTTTCTACTAAAAACTGACAGCAGTCGTGAAAATATGGTTTATAAAACAAATTTTTTCATGCGTTTGCCATGGAATGGAAAATTTATTCATGAACAATCATTGTCAGTTGTTTTTTCTTGCAAAAATCAATAATAAAATGTATACTAGTTAATTGTTAACTGGTTAATGAGCTTAGGAGGACAAAAATGAAAAAGAAAACAACCTTATTTGCCTTGACAGGCATTATCCTATCTTGTCATCTTTTTTTGGCGGGTTGCCAAAAAACAGAGAATACTGCAATAAATCATCAAGATGTTCAAAGTAGCAATATCTCGAAAGTAGATGAAAATACGATTGTAGTGTCTGAAATTAAATCTAATGGCTATATGCGTCTATATGGAGAAGAGTCATACTTTTTTGACGGTCCTATCCCGTATGCGGCACACTTTTTAAAAGATACCCTTCCAGATTCTGATTATAAATTGAATAAAGAAGATATTCAGTATCAGTTAGAGAAAGGTTATATTATAAAAGTAAATGAGCAGTACTTCTACTATCCAAAGGATAAGGATGCTAATGTAATTTCTATTTCTGAAGCTAAGAAACTCACCAAAAATCAAAAGAAACCTACTTCTCAAGCTAAAAAAGGGGTAGCTGGTGTTGATTATCCTACGGATGATGGATTTCTTTTTGAAAATGAAGGTCAAATTCTTTCAAAAACGGATGAGGGACTGGTCTTAGAACATAATGGTCATTCACATTTTATTTTCTATAAGGATTTAAAAGAAAGCAAATGGTCCTATCTGGTACCCAAAGAGTACATTGAGAATAGCCAATCCAGCTCACATTCCAACGCAAAGCAAGCGAAGCTATCACAAACTTTTGATGATGGTTATGTATTTGATCCGAAAGATATAGTGGCTGAAGATGCGAATGGCTATACGGTACGTCATGGAGATCATTATCATTATATTTGGAAATCAAGTTTGCAATATGGACAAGGAAATACTGGGGAGACCATTGGAAAAAAGGGACAGATTACTGTTCTTGATAATCATTCGTTGCATACTCCGACCACAAGAAATAATTTCGTCCCACTCAAGTCTACCACAGAAAAAGGGCATACTTCCACTCAGTCTAATTCAAAAAAAGCTTTCCCAGGTATTGATTATCCAACAAGCGACGGTTTCATTTTTGATGGTAGTGGAGTCCAAGGTCAAACAGCGTTAGGGTTACTCATTGGCCATGGTACGCATACTCATTTAATTCCGTACAGTCATTTGATAGGAAGTCTGTGGGAGTCTTATATTCCTATTCAGTATTTAGAGACTGCTAGAGCAGAATACCATTCGTCAACTTCCACTCAAGTTGATGTAGAAATTCCGTTGTCACCACAAGAAGGTGGGAAACCTAACTCAAGTGTAGAAGAAGAACGAGAAGCTAAAAAGAGCTACCTAGCCGAAAATCTGCATGTTTCAAAAGAAAAAATCAAGGTGATAGAAACAGATGCAGGACCTGCTTTCGTTTACCCTCATGGTGACCATTCTCATACAATCTTGGTTGAGAAAATTGAAGTTGGAAAACCAATCGAAGACCCTCACGGTGACCCACATGCTCATGATAAAATTGGAATGGCTACTTTAAAACAATTAGGTTTTGATGATGAGATTATTGAAGATATTTTGCATGCTACGGCCGATACTCCTTTCCCATCTAATGAAACAGATTCCGAGAAGATGAGAGAGTGGTTAAAAACGGTAAAATATCTAAATATTGGTCAGCGAAAAGATCCGCTAAAGAGAGCCGGTCTGGACTTGATGCCAAATGTTGAAGTGTTAGGGATTGGTTTTACGCCAATTGATGATGTAAAACCTATCTTGCAATTTAAAAAAATGAAACAATTATGGATGACTAGCACAGGCATTAAGGATTATCAGTTTTTGAAAGAAATTCCAACATTGGAGGGAATTGACTTATCACAAAATGGTGTTTCTGATTTGGGCTTTTTGGAAGAATTTCCAAACTTAAAAGTAGTTTCTGCTGCAGGAAATGATATTGAAGATATCACTATTCTAGCTAAATTAAAAGCTTTGGAATCTTTAAATTTAGATCATAATAAAGTGACGGATTTATCCCCATTAGCAGATTTGTCACAATTGACAGCTGTTAGTTTAGATAATAATCGTATCACAGATTTATCTGCGCTTCAAAACAAGAAGAAGTTAACCCGTTTGTATATATCACAGAATCCTCAATTGGATATATCAACTCTAAAAACAGAGAATTTAGAAGAACTGACAGCTAATGAAAGTAATGTAAAAGATCTTCAGTTTGTAAAAAACAATCCCAATTTAACTAGTCTTACTCTTAAGAATAATAAGATTACTGAATTACAAGGGATAGAAGAAAATGAAAAATTAGTAAATCTGGATGTAGAGGGGAATCAAATTAAGACTTTGGAAATAGAGGGTAAACAAGAATCGGTTGTTCGATTAAATGTTGCAGATAATCAATTGAAGAATTTAGAAGGAGTCAATGATTACAAAGCCTTAGAAGACCTGAATGCTTCAAAAAATGATATTGAAACACTTGCCATCACAGAGCCAAATAAGACTTTGAAAACAATTGATGTGAGTGAAAATCACATTCCGAAGGAAGAATTAAATCTAAATGATCAGAAGATCCCATCTGCGATTGCAGAACATTTTCCAGCAGTTGAAGGTGGCAGTATCGAGAACAATCAACCTAAAGAAGTTGATAAGGAAGCAAAGGTAAGCGAGTAATTCTCATGTTTGGTAAAGACCTAGTGCCTAAGATAGTCAACTAGTAGCTTTTTGTGTTATACTATAGAAAAATATCAAAGGAGCCATATTATGGGACTATTTTCAGGTTTACTAGGTAATGCCTCGCAAATGGATAATGATAAGATTGAACAGGAATTGGAGCATGTTCTACTGGATAATGAACAGGTTGAGATGGCATTTAGTCTGGTTCGTGATTTGATTGTTTTTACGGAATATCGTTTGATTTTGGTCGATAAGCAAGGAATGACTGGGAAGAAAGTATCCTATAAGTCTATTCCTTATCGCTCTATTTCACGTTTTACAGTAGAAACATCAGGACATTTTGATTTGGATGCCGAGCTGAAAATATGGATTTCATCGGCTGTTGAACCTGCTGAAATTCTTCAGTTTAAGAGCGATAAGAGTGTCATTGCTATTCAGAAAGCTCTGGCTTCAGCTGTCTTAGGAAAATAGGAAAAAAGTACAGAAAGTGGCTATCCGCTTTCTGCTTTTTTTGATATACTAAGGTGGACTGTTTGTGAGGAGAGAATATGACGCAGATAAAATGGAGAGACTGCTTATTGATATGTTTTGGGGCAATCCTATATGCCCTTGTTTTGAATATGCTCATCATTCCACATGAATTTGGCGAAGGTGGGATTACTGGTGTTACCCTACTTTTGTTTTATACGACAGGGATTGAAACAAGTCTGTCCAGTTTTGTTTTGAATGGGATTTTGATTGTATTAGCCTATCGCTTTTTGAGTAAGTTAACGGTTTTCTATACTTTCTTAGCGGTTGCTACTATGTCCTTAACCATGCATTATACGACTTTTCTGCAAATAAAATGGTTGCCCCTGATTCCCTCTGCTCTCTTGGCGGGATTGGTGACAGGTTTATCAATGGCTCTAGTCATTTATGGAAACGGGTCCACGGCAGGAAGTGATATTATTGCATTGTTGTGTAATAAATATTTCAAATGGAAGATTTCCACCGTTATTCTCATTTTTGATGTATTTGTGGTAACTCCTTTGGCTTTTAAAATTGGGCTTGTAAAAACATTTTGGACATTGGTAATGGTTGTCATTATCAGTAAAAGTTTGGACTGGTTCTTGCAAGCATTGAAAAAGAATAATCATAAATAAAAATACAAGAGAAACCCAGTTGTGCATGTATAACTAGTTTTCTCTTTTCTTATAGTCGAATGAATTAATACTCAATGAAAATCAAAAACAGACTAGGCGACGCAGATGCAGATAGAACTGAAGTTCATCAAATCAAGTCAACAACTCTGATTTTGATTTCCGAAGAGTATAACTTTCAGACAAGGAGCTGGTACTAGAGTACGGCAAGCCGAAAGTGACGATGTATCAAAGTTAATTCAAATGACTATAAAAATGATGGACTCCTCATGAAAACGTATTATTGACTTTTTAAAGGTAAATATTAACTATTATTGTTAGATTGTGTTATACTTGGTAAGTTGCAAATCCAATATCAGTGGTTCGACCCTGATATCTTGTTACAAAAAAGTTAGATAAGGTAGCTTCGCACTGCCTTGTAAAAGAAAGGAAATGCGTTAGGAAACTAGTTCGGGAAGAGCATTCGAACCCGTGCTAAAAACTTCGTGAAAAAGATAGACTTCCTAGTGTGTTGTCACACTGCGTCAGTCTCCTATTTTCACCTTGTTTTCTTAACGCACTTGGTATCATAATTGAAATTTACAGATTTACAATTATCAGAAGATATTTTGCTTGCCGTTGAGAAGGCTGGTTTTGAAACGCCGTCACCAATCCAGGAGCAGACCATTCCGCTTGCTCTTGAAGGTAAAGATGTGATTGGTCAAGCCCAGACGGGGACAGGGAAAACTGCAGCCTTTGGTTTGCCAACCCTCAACAAAATTGACACAAACAATCAAGCAATTCAGGCCTTGATTATCGCCCCAACACGTGAGTTGGCGGTGCAGAGTCAAGAAGAACTTTTCAAATTTGGTCGTGAAAAGGGTGTGAAAGTCCGCTCTGTTTACGGTGGCTCAAGCATTGAAAAACAAATCAAGGCCCTTCGCTCAGGTGCCCATATCGTTGTTGGTACGCCAGGGCGTTTGTTGGACTTGATTAAGAGAAAAGCCCTCAAGCTTGACGGCGTTGAAACCCTCATTCTTGATGAGGCTGATGAAATGCTCAACATGGGCTTCTTGGACGATATTGAA
Organism: Streptococcus sp. 2021WUSS109; assembly: GCF_044427305.1. Lineage (NCBI taxonomy): Bacteria > Bacillati > Bacillota > Bacilli > Lactobacillales > Streptococcaceae > Streptococcus > Streptococcus sp. 2021WUSS109. Next base: position 23,285 of record NZ_JAOTGF010000017.1, on the reverse strand, counting down.
GCGATCATTGAACGTGTGCCAGAAAGTCGCCAGACTCTCCTATTTTCTGCGACCATGCCAGAGCCAATCAAGCGTATTGGTGTCAAATTCATGAAAGAGCCTGAGCACGTTAAGATTGCAGCTAAAGAATTGACCAATGTGAACGTTGACCAATACTATATCCGTGTCAAAGAACATGAAAAATTTGATACCATGACACGCCTTATGGACGTTGACCAGCCTGAATTGTCTATTGTCTTCGGTCGTACTAAGCGCCGTGTCGATGAATTGACTCGTGGTTTGAAACTGCGTGGCTTCCGTGCAGAAGGTATCCACGGAGATTTGGACCAGAACAAGCGCCTCCGTGTTATTCGTGATTTTAAAAATGACCAGATTGACGTCCTTGTTGCGACAGACGTTGCGGCGCGTGGATTGGATATTTCAGGTGTAACGCATGTTTATAACTACGATATTCCACAGGATCCAGAAAGCTATGTTCACCGTATCGGTCGTACAGGTCGTGCGGGTCAATCAGGTCAGTCTATTACCTTTGTTTCACCAAACGAGATGGGCTACTTGGCAATCATCGAAGATTTGACCAAGAAACGTATGAAAGGTCTCAAGCCTGCAACTGCTCAGGAAGCATTTGAAGCCAAGAAGAAAGTTGCTTTGAAAAAGATTGAGCGCGAAATGGCGGATGAAACTATCCGTAGCAATTTCGATAAGTTCAAGAAGGATGCTGTCAAGTTGGCGGCTGAATTTACTCCAGAAGAATTAGCACTTTATGTGTTGACCTTGACTGTTCAGGATCCAGAAAGCCTGCCAGAGGTAGAAATTGCGCGTGAAAAACCTTTGCCATTCAAGTTTGCACCTGGTCAAGCCAAGGGCAAGGGTGGCCGTGGTGGTCGCGACCGTGATCGTGGTGGCCAACGAGACGGTGACCGCAATCGTGATCGTGGCGGACGCCGTGGTGATCGTAACGATCGCAACCGTCGTGATGACAAGTTCAAACGTGACAACCGCCGTCAGGACAACAAAAAACCACACCAACGCACATCAAGTGAAAAGAAAACAGGCTTTGTTATCCGCAATAAGGGTGAGAGATAAGCTCAAAACCGCTTCCTAATTGGAGCGGTTTTTGTTATACTAGAAGTAGCAAAACAGGAGGTAAGACCATGGGCATTTTGACAATGGATAAAGCCTTTGTATTCTAAAAAATAATACAAAGGAGAAGATCATGATTACTTACAAACAAGATCCTCAATTTGATTTTCAAGCTGTCCTTGAACTCTATGCTTCAGTTGGTTGGACAAATTATACTGACCGGCCTGCCATGTTACAGAAGGCTTTGGATCATAGCCTGTTTGTTCTTGCGGCCTATGACGGTGACCGTCTAGTGGGTCTCTTGCGAGCAGTTGGTGACGGCCATTCAATCGTTTTTATTCAGGACATCTTGGTCCTGCCAACCTATCAGCGACAAGGAATCGGGCGTCAGCTTTTGGAGCAGGCCATTACCCACTTTCCAGGTATTTATCAGCTACATCTCTTGACGGACAATACTGAGAAAACACGGTCTTTCTATGAGGCAATTGGCTTTACAGCCGTTGATAGCCTGGACTGTGTCGCATACACCTATTTAAAAAAATGATAACAGTTTTGAATGCAGAGGCTGGGAGACCAGCCTTTTGCTTCGAGCAAATGATTTGAATTTCAAGTAAAAAAGAGTAGAATAGAACTATCAATAATTAGTGATAAGGAGATGAACAATGGCAACCGTATTAATTGTAAAGGCCCACCCCCTCGACGCACAAAAGTCCTATGCCTTGCGGGCTTTGGAAGAGTTTCAAACTCGGTACGCCAGTTTGCGCCCAGAAGATCGGATTGAAATAGTCGATGTCTTTGAGGACCAGATTCCAGCTTTGGATAAGCCTTTGTTAGAATCTATGGGAGCAGCAAAAAAAGGTATAGAAATCAGTCCTGAACAAGCGGAGCAGTTAGACCGCTACAATGCCTTGACCCAACAATTTCTTGCAGCAGATAAGATTGTTGTGGTCAATCCCCTTTGGAACCTCAATGTGCCAAGTCAATTAGTGTCATGGATTAATACCATTAACGTTGCAGGACTGACCTTCAAGTATGGACCTGAGGGCTCCATCGGATTGGTCAAGGGCAAAAAATTGTTGCATATCCAGTCTAATGGTGGTGTCTATGCTGGTCAGGATCCAGCAGCCCAATACATCAAATCTGTCTTTGAATTTCTTGGCTTTGAAGACATCCATCAGGTCTTCATTGAAGGGCAATCAGCTGATCCAAGTCAGGCTCAAGCGATATTTGAAGAAGCTATGGGGAAAATTGATACAATTTTGGAAGTATTTTAAATAAAAAGCCTCGTACTATTTTGTACGAGGTTTTTTTGTCATTTCTGCGATATAGTCTAACTTGCTCTGCCGACTGCGTTTCTTAAAGAGTGCCTCAGCGGACATAGCTTCCTGCTTACTAGCAAAGGCTTCTTGATAGAGCAGGCTGACAGGCAAGCGTCCGCGGGTGTACTTGGCCCCTTTCCCAAGATTATGGGTAGCAAGCCGCTTCTCCACATCAGTCGTATAACCAGTATAAAGACTCCCGTCGGCACATTCCAGCACATAAAAGTAGGCCTTATTTTCCATAATAAATCTCACGAATAGCCGGAGTATAGTCGCCGTTTTCCTCATGGACAACCAGAGGTGGCAGGATGTGCAGACCGTCCACCGAGCCGTCCTTGATAGCCTCAATTAGTAGCATATTGGCCTCCTTGCTGGCCTTGGGATAGACAAACTGGATACGTTTGGGAGCCAGCTTGTAGGTTCTTAGTGTGTCCAAAATATCTAAAAATCGGTCGGGCCTGTGGACCATGGCCAAGCGACCATTGGATTTGAGCACCTGTTGGGCCACCTGGCAAATGCTGTCTAGGTTGGTTGCGATTTCATGTCTGGCTAGAAGATAATGCTCGCTTTCATTGAGGTTTGAACCCTCGTCTACCTTGAAGTAGGGAGGATTGCAGAGCATCAAATCCACCTTGGACCGCAAATCATATTGAGGCAAGTTTGCCAAGTCATCATTGATAACCGAAACCTGTTCCTCCAGACCATTGAGGGCGATGGAGCGGCGGTTCATGTCAGCAAGCCGTTCCTGCAACTCGACCTGAATAATATGAGCCTTGGTGCGTGTGGAGGCAAAGAGACCCACTGCCCCATTTCCACTACAAAGGTCAACAATCAGCCCCTTCTGAGCAGGCATTTTTGGAAAACGCGACAGGAGGACACTGTCGATCGAGTAGCTAAAAACCTCCCGATTTTGAATAATCTGAACATCTGTCGAGAAGAGCTGGTCAATCCGCTCTCCGTCTAATAACTCAATTTTTTGCATGATTTTATTATACCATCTTTAGCAGAAAATCTCAGTCCATTTTGGAAGAAAAAAGGAACGCATATCACACTCCTTTCAATCTAACTAAAAAATTCAATCCAAGCCCCGACCAGCAAGAAAGCGATACAGAGATAGATTTGCCAATTTGCCTTCAAGGTCCATTCTTTAGACCAAAAGGCACTACGGGCAGTACCGACAGTCGCAAATAGCAAGAGTGCAAGCCAGAGGCTAGGTCCCTTATTTAGCCACTCCCCTACACTTCCTAGAAGCAACAATATCATCAAATAAAAATTCAAACTCCGATAAAATTCTTTATTAAATTCCTTAAACATAGAAAATCCTCACAATACAAAGAAGGAAATGATTATCCAACTAGCAATCAATCCAATCGTCAGATAAATCTGCCATGTTTTTTTTATCCAGCTACGTGACTTAAAGAAAGCTAGATAACCAGCATAAAGTCCGACTCCAAGCTTGAGAAAATGGATAAACCAAAACGGTCCATTTACAGCAGCATAAATCACTTGTAGGATACAAAGAATGGAGAAATAAAATTCCCAAGTTCGATAAAATGTTCTATTGAATTGTTTAAACATTCTTGTCTCCTTTCAGCTATTTACCAAAAATAAAACGCAGAAAAATAATCAATACAATCAATCCGATATAGAAGATATAACCCATGCGAGTGAGCTACTTTTCTTCGTTGAGGAAAAAAGCCCTGAAAATATGAATAGGAATGATTATTAGAATTAGGCTTGTATACCAGAGTGGCCACTGATCAAAGCTATCATTGGCAGTTGGTAGCAGAAAGCAAATCCAAAATACCATAGAATAAAAATTACTGAAACGGTAGAAGTATTTGTTGAATCTGATTTTCATAATGATCACCTCTTTGTCATTATATCAAATTAATAATGGATAATCCAGCAAGTATATGTAAGGGGGGAGATATTGTTATAAAGAAAAACTATAACAAAGCTTGCTATTTTTCTATAAGTATTTTTGGATATTTTTCACACCAAATCTCCTATTTCATGCTAGACTATATTGTAAGTTAGATTGGAGTAGATGTTATGACAGATTATAAGATTGATACGATTTTAGCGCATACGGGCATCAATAGTGATGAGAGAACAGGTGCCTTGATTTCCCCTATCCACCTTTCGACGACCTATCAACACCCTGAGTTTGGTCAATCGACAGGTTATGACTACACGAGAACAAAAAATCCGACACGTGCCAGTCTAGAGACGACTTTGGCAGCTATTGAAAAGGCCGACTATGCCCTAGCAACGAGCTCGGGAATGGCTGCTCTGGTCTTACTTTTTAATGGTTTTCCTGTAGGGAGTCAAGTGGTAGCGGCGCGTGATTTGTACGGTGGTTCCTTCCGTTGGTTCAATGAGCAAGAGAGCATCGGTAGATTTCAATTTACCTATGCAAACACCGAGGAGGAGCTGATTGCAGCCATCACCGAAGAGACAGACTATGTTTATCTGGAGACACCGACTAACCCACTCATGGTGGAGTTTGACATCGCTAAGGTTTCGGCTATCGCCCATGCCAAAGGTGCTAAGGTGATTGTCGATAACACTTTTTACAGCCCTGTTTATCAAAATCCACTTGTTCTAGGAGCGGACGTTGTCCTACATTCAGCAACCAAGTACCTATCTGGGCATAATGATGTACTAGCTGGCGCTTTGATGACCAATGATCAAGCCCTATATGATAAGCTCTTTTATGACCAAAATACATCGGGTCCAACCCTATCTCCACTGGATTCTTACTTACTCATGCGTGGACTCAAAACCCTCTCGCTTCGAATGGAGCGGGCGACACAAAATGCTCAGAAAATTGTTGCCTATTTGGAGAAGAGTCCAGCAGTCAAGCAAGTTTACTACACAGGAAAAGGTGGGATGATTTCGGTTAAGGTGGTAGATGAAAGTCGGATTCCCTATATTCTCAACACCCTGAAAGTCTTTACCTTTGCTGAAAGTTTGGGAGGAGTGGAAAGCTTGATTACCTACCCAGCCACTCAGACCCACGCAGACATTCCAGCTGAAACCCGTCATTCTTATGGATTGACAGATGACTTGCTTCGTCTGTCTATTGGTATAGAGGATGCGGAAGACTTGATTGCAGATTTAAAGACAGCCTTGGAGGGATAAGATATGACACAGTATAATTTTATAGATAGTCCGAATCGCCTATCCCAGCATGCGGAAAAATGGAGAAAAGTAGAGACGGATAAAGAACTCTTACCCTTGTGGATAGCAGATATGGACTTTGAGCCTCTACCAGAAATTCGCCAAGTTATCCGTGACTACGCAGATCATCATGTTTTTGGTTATCCTTATGCTAGTGACAGCCTCTATCAGTCTATTATTGACTGGGAAGATAGACAGCATGGCTACAAGATTGAAAGAGAGTCCATCCTACTCATTGAAGGAGTTGTTCCTGCCTTATCTGTGGCTATTCAAGCTTTGACAGAAGAAGGGGATGCAGTCCTAATTAATACACCTGTCTATCCACCCTTTGCGCGGACTGTAAAATTAAACAATCGTCAGCTAGTCACCAATTCACTAGTTGATGTGGATGGTGTTTTTAGGATTGATTTTGACCAGCTTGAAAAGGACATTGTAGAGAATCAAGTGAAACTCTATATTTTCTGTAATCCCCACAACCCAGGTGGTAGTGTTTGGACAAGAGAGGAAGTGTTGGCCATTGGACGTCTTTGTCAGAAACATGGTGTTATCCTTGTCTCAGATGAAATACATCAAGATTTGACCTTGTATGGTCACAAGCATTATTCCTTTAACACAGTGGATGAAAGTTTTAAAGAGTTTTCAATCATCTTATCATCTGCGACCAAGACCTTCAATATCGCTGGTACAAAAAATAGCTTTGCAATCATTGAAAATCCAAGCATTCGCAAGACTTTCGCTAAGCGTCAATTGATAAATAATCAGCACGAGATTCCAACGATTGGCTTGTTAACCACAGAAGCTGCTTTCACTTATGGAGATGAGTGGTTGAAGGAGTTGAAGGTTATTTTGGAGAGAAATATAGACTTTGTTGAGGAGTATTTGACAACCCATACAAGGATCAAGGTCATGAAGCCCCAGGGAACCTACCTCATCTGGCTTGATTTTTCTGCTTATGAGTTAGAGCATGCGGAGCTCTTTGATATTCTTCATTGTAAAGCGAAGTTGATTTTGAATGATGGTTTGACCTTTGGTAAGGAAGGTAAGCATCATGCACGTCTGAATGTAGCAGCACCATTCAACATGATTGAAGAAGCCTGTCAGCGACTTGGTAAGGTTTTTGGATAAAGAAATAAGGACTAGGTGTGAGTAAAATCACCTAATCCTTATTTTTTTGTGTTTTTCTAAATTCTGTCGGGCTCATATGGAAATAATTTTTGAAGGCCGCGCTGAAGGTGAGAGGGTCTTGGTATCCGACAGAATAGGCGATTTCAGTGATACTCCGAGAAGCATCTTCTAATAGTTGACAAGAACGATTCATTTTTACTTGTAAAATATAATCTTTGATAGAATAGCCAGTTTCCTGCTTAAAAATTTTATAGAGATAGCTTCGGCTTAAAGCTAGAAAATCTGCTATTTCAGAAACTTTAATTGGATGGGCATAGTGGTTATGGATCATCTTGATGGCTTGCTGAACATAGTGTTTGGTTTGTGTTTCAGGCTTAATTAATGTTTCACTGGGAAATTCCTCAATGAGTGCTGCTAAGAGTTGGTTGAGGTAGCCAATTAAGACCAATTCTGTGATAGAGGGGATGGGATGCATCTGAACATGGTTAATCTGATGCATGTAGCCTAGAATTGGTGACTCTAGATTGGAGTGGAGGTAGTAGTTTTCTAGCAGTTGACTTTGATTAAGTAGGTCTTTTGCTCGTGAACCACTAAAACCAACCCATACATAGGTCCACGGGTCTATATCATCAGCTTGATAGAAAATGGAAACATCCTTTGGAAGAATAAATATATCCCCGGCAGAAAGATAGCTAGTCTTACCGTCTACAAGAATCTTCCCTTTTCCATTTGTAATAAAATGCAGGACAAAATTATCACGGATAGTAGGACCGAAGGAATAGCCCTTGTCACATTGTTCGGCACCGTAATGGTCTACATTTAGGTCAAAATTATGACTATCCAATTCATTATAGATATTTAGAATATTCATTTCAATCCTCCTAGGAAACATTATAACATGTTTTAAATACAAAAGACCATTAAATAAAGCGTTTTCATTTTGTACAATAAGACCATAAAGAAGAGATAGGAGAGATGAATGTGATTGAGATTTATAATGAAAAACAGATTTTTCACCTGAAAACAAGAGAATTCTCTTATATCATCCAAGTGTTGGAAACAGGCGATCTGGTTCATCGTTATTTTGGGAAAAAAATCGAAAAATTTAGCGATGGAAACAAAATAACATATTTAGATCGATCGTTTTCTCCGAGTCCAATTACTGGGGATAGGACATACTCATTGGATGTCCTCCCACTCGAATATTCCAGCAATGGTCTGGGAGATTTTAGAACCTCAGCATTAGATGTTCGGAATGAATTTGGAGTCACTCTTGACCTAAAATACAAAGAGTATCGATTATACAAGGGGAAAAAAGAACTGAGGGGATTACCAGCAAGTTTTGGAAATCAAGAAGAGGTAGAGAGTCTTGAAATTGATCTTTACGATCAGTTGACAGATATTACCGTAACTCTTCAGTATTCTGTTTTTGAAGAAGCTTCCTATCTCGCACGGTCAGCTACAATTCAAACTGGCAAATATCCATGCAAACTAGAGAAGGTCTTGTCTGCAACGCTTGATTTTCCACATCAGGATTTCATTGTTCACAGCTTGGCAGGACGTTATGCTTATGAAAAAGAGTGGACACAGACCCCATTGACAAAAGGTCAGTATTCGATTGGTAGCATTCGAGGTGCTTCAAGTCACTCAAGAACACCCTTCTTAGCACTAGCCTCACCTGATGCAAGTGAGGACAAGGGCGATGTTTATGCGGCCCACCTTGTCTATAGCGGCAACTTTACAGCATTTGTCGAAACGACAGCCATGGAAACCAGTCGATTGGGACTAGGATTGGAAAGTCACTATTTCTCATGGCAATTGGATAAGGATGACCGGTTTCAAACTCCAGAAGTTCTCTTATCATATACTGATAAAGGATTTACTGGCATGACACAAAATAGTCATCACTTTATCACAAAACACCTCATTCGATCATCGTTTGTAAACAAACCAAGACCCATTTTAATCAACAACTGGGAAGCGACCTATTTTGAATTTACAGAAGAAAAGATTTTACAGTTAGCTCAGGTTGCAAGTCGAGCTGGTATTGAATTGTTTGTTCTGGATGATGGTTGGTTTGGTAAACGAAACAATGATGAAAGTTCATTGGGCGATTGGAAAGTCAATTTGGATAAGTTGCCAAATGGTTTGAATGGTTTAGCAGAGCGAATAAATGAGCTTGGTATGAAATTTGGACTGTGGTTTGAACCAGAGATGATTTCTATTGATAGCGATCTTTATCGTGAGCATCCTGATTGGGCAATTCGCACAGAAGGACGCTTACCAATCTACAGCCGAGAACAATTAGTTTTGGATTTGACCAAGCAGGAAGTCTGTGACTACATCATTGATAGCGTCTCTTCCATATTAGAATCAGCCAATATTTCTTATGTAAAATGGGATATGAACCGTAATATCACCAATATCCCTGAAGGTTTAGCAAATGACCAGCGCTTTGAGTTCCACCATCGTTACATGCTAGGTCTCTACCGTGTATTAGACCACCTTACCAAGCGGTTCCCGGATATTCTTTTCGAATCCTGTGCAGGCGGTGGAGGTCGTAATGATTTGGGAATCATGTATTACATGCCACAAGCTTGGGCAAGTGATGATACAGATGCGATTGAGCGCTTATCTATTCAAGAAGGTACTAGTTTGATTTATCCCCCTTCCTCAATTGGTGCACATGTTTCTGCAGTTCCAAACCATCAGGTTGGTCGGATCACACCTCTTGCTACACGAGGCAATGTGGCTATGATGGGAGGAGCATTTGGTTACGAGCTGGATTTAACGAAACTTTCGGAAAAGGAATTGGATGAAATCAGTCAGCAAATCGAAACCTATCACTCCATTTGTGAAACTATACAATTCGGTCAGCTCTACCGTCTGAAAAAGACGAGCAATATCTGGGCTGCCAATTATGTTAGTCAAGATAAGAATCAAGTGGTCTTTACATTTGTAAAAATTCTTGCCAAGCCAGAAGCGCCTTTGCTTCATGTTCGGTTGAAGGGGCTAGACCCGGATACCTTGTATGGATGCCCTCAATTGGGAGAAACATTCTACGGGGATGAACTGATGAACATTGGTCTTACAATGCCACATGTTCAAAAAGATTATTTTAGTGTACAATATATTTTTAACAAAATCTAGGAGGATTTTATAATGAAAATGAAAACATTTTTAAAATGTGCATCGGTTTGTGCTTTTGCTAGCTTCTTGGTTGCTTGTGGGAATGCAAGTAGTAGCGATAAGGTAGAAATTGAATATTTCTCACAAAAACCTGAAATGCAGGCTACTCTTCAGGAAATTATTAATGATTTCGAAAAGGAAAATCCTACGATTGATGTTAAATTTTCAAATGTACCAGATGCAGGAACTGTTCTGAAAACCCGTATGGCTAACAATGAAGCACCGGATGTGATCAACATTTATCCACAAAATGCGGACTTCAAAGCATATGCAGCGGATGGACGTTTCCTAGAAATTGGTGATGATGCAGGTCTCAGTCATCTAAAAGATGGTGCTGTAACGCCTTATCTTGTTAACGAGAAAAACTATACTCTTCCATTGACAGCTAATGCCTATGGTATTTACTATAATAAGGATAAGTTCAAAGAATTGGGTCTCGAAGTTCCAACTACCTATGCAGAATTTGTGGCTTTGGTAGACAAAATCAAGGCTGATGGCAGTGCAGCACCGTTTGCTCTTTCATTGAACGATGCTTGGTCATTGAACGGCTACCATCAGTTAGCTTGGGTAACTGTTGCGGGTGGATTTGATGGTGCAGAAGATATTCTGATTCGTAGTGCAAAGGGAGCGATTCAAGATGATGCGACAACAAAAGCAGTGTTAGAACGCTTGCAATTGTTGAAAGACAATGGACAAAAAGGGGCAACAGGCGCGCTCTATGCAGATGCAGTGGCATCCTTTGCAGCAGGTGATGCTCTCATGCTTCCACAAGGTACATGGGCAGCTACAGCTGTAAACCAACAAGAACCAGAATTTGAATATGGTATGTTTACCTTCCCTGGTGATAAAGATGGTGGTGACTATACCATCGGTGCAGCAGACCTTGCTCTATCTATTTCTGCAGATACAGAGCACCCAGAAGAGTCTAAAAAATTCCTAGAATATCTCTCTCGTCCAGAAGTGATGCAAAAATACTATGATGTAGATGGCTCACCAACTTCAGTTGAAGGTGTAGATACAGAAGGTAAGTTTGAAGAAACTGCTGGAGTTACACAATATGCCTTTACTGATAAACACGTAGTTTGGTTGCAATCTGAATGGGAATCAGAAGAAGAGTTCTGGAACATCACTGTTGAAATGGTAAAAAATCCAAACTCAGCAGAATTAGTGAAAAAACTGAACGCATTCTTTGATCCAATGAAAAAATAATCCAGGAAAACTATAAGCAGGGGCTAGTTGTAGCCTAGCCTCCTTATAGTTGCCTAGTGTCAGTTTTAGTAACCCTATGGGATTCCTTGAACTGAGACTAAGCAACTATAACTTTATCAAAAAGGAGTACCATGATGAATCAAAAAGGTTTTATTGCCAAATATTGGCCCTATCTATTTGTTGCCATACCAATTGGCTTACAGTTAATCTTTTTCTTCTATCCCCTATTTACAGGTATCTATTATAGCTTGACGGATTGGAATGGATTGACATCTGATTTCAAACTAATCGGTATTCAGAATTACTTAGATATTTTAAAAAATCCTGATTTTTACACTTCCATGACTTTTACCATTATCTTCACCATTGGTTTGGTCATCGGAGAAATTGTTATAGGGATTTGGTTGGCTAGTCTCCTCAATCGTAAGATTAAAGCAGTTGGTTTCTTTAGAACTTGGTATTTCTTCCCAGCAGTACTATCCACAGTCACTTTAGGATTGATTTTTGTTCAATTGTTCAACTATGGTTTTACACAGATTGGAGAAATCCTTCATATCGATTGGTTGATGGAAAACTTATTGGTACAAGAAAATACTGTTATTCCAGCTGTACTTTTTGTGGCTCTCTGGCAAGGATTGGCTATGCCAGTTATCATCTTCCTGTCTGGCTTACAAAGTATTCCAGAAGATGTGAAGGAAGCAGCTGCAATCGATGGTGCAACACGCTCTCAACAATTCTTTAATATTGAACTTCCATTCTTATTACCATCTATCAGTATGGTTTTCATCTTAGCAATGAAGTCAGGTTTGACAGCATTCGACCTTATCTTTGCATTGACAAGTGGCGGCCCAGATGGCAAAACAGAATCCTTGGGTTTACTCGTTTACAACTATGCCTTTGTAGACAATAAATTCTCTTATGCCAATGCTTTGGCTGTAGTACTCTTCATCTTCATTATTGTCATCTCATTGATTCAGATGAGAATTTCGAAGAAATTTGAAATTTAGGAGGACTGTCATGAATACTCAAAAACAGAAAAATTGGTGGGTCTATCTCGTACTCTTCAGTGGTATTCTCTTCATGTTTATTCCGCTTCTTGTGACGATTATAAGTTCGTTCAAACCAACCAAGGAAATTACCAGCAACTTCTTTGGTCTTCCTGAAAATTTCACCTTAAATAACTACGAACGCTTGTTTAATGACGGGATTGTACAATATTTTGGCAATTCTGCCTTGATTACGATTGTAGCTGTTGGCTTGATTCTACTTGTTATTCCAATGGCAGCTTTCGCCGTAGCCCGTCAAATGAAACGTCAGACAGTGTTTAACTTTATCTACTTTTTCTTGATTATTGGGATTTTTGTACCTTTCCAAGTGATTATGCTCCCAATGACCAAATTAATGTCAAGCCTTGGTTTGAACAATATTGTCGGTTTGATTATTCTATATTTGACCTATGCAGTTCCTCAGGCCCTCTTCCTCTACGTCGGTTATATTAAGACCATTGTTCCTGAAGAAATGGATGAAGCGGCAGCTATTGATGGCTGTGATAAATTTACCATGTACTGGAAAATCATTTTCCCACTCATGAAACCCATGCATGCTACGGTTTTGATTATCAATGCCCTCTGGGTCTGGAACGATTTTCTATTACCGCTCTTGGTTTTGAATCGTGATCAAAGCATGTGGACTTTACCTCTTTTCCAATACAACTATCAAGGTATGTATTTCAGTGATTATGGACCATCATTTGCTTCCTATGTTGTAGGAATTATCCCAATCTTACTTGTTTACCTCATCTTCCAAAAACATATTATTTCAGGTATGACGAGTGGTTCAGTCAAATAAATCTAAAGGTTGACTTGTTCAACCTTTTCTAAAAAATAAAAAAGAAAAGGCTTACAAAGGAGAGTATCGATGAAAATTAAAAACCAAGCTATGTTGATTACTTACTCAGACAGTTTGGGTAAGAATCTCAAGGATTTGAAAAAAGTTCTTGAGGGACCATTAAAGGATGTTGTGGGAGGTATTCACATTCTACCATTCTTCCCATCATCAGGTGACCGTGGGTTTGCGCCAATGGATTATACAAAGGTGGACCCTGCATTTGGAGATTGGTCAGATATTGAAGCATTGAGTAAGGACTACTATCTGATGTTCGATTTTATGATCAATCATATTTCAGCAAAATCTCCTTATTTCCTTGATTTTCTTGAAAAGAAAGATGAATCAGCTTATGCGGATTTGTTTATTCGCTATAAAAACTTTTGGCCAAATGGTGAGCCAACGCAAGAAGATGTTGATTTGATCTATAAGCGTAAACCTCGTGCTCCATATCGAATTGCAACATTTGCTGATGGTAGCGAGGAGAAGGTATGGTGTACCTTTGATGAGCAACAGATCGACTTGGATGTGACTACAGAGACAACACGCCGGTTTATCCAAGAAAATCTGGAACAGTTGGCAGAACATGGTGCTTCGATTATTCGTTTGGACGCCTTTGCTTATGCCAATAAGAAAATAGGAACCAACTGTTTCTTTGTGGAGCCTGATATTTGGGAAATGCTCCATTTTCCACGTCAGTTATTGGCACCAAAAGATGTGGAAATCTTGCCTGAAATTCATGAACACTACACCATTCAGCAGAAAATTGCGGAACAGGATTATTATGTTTATGACTTTGCCTTGCCAATGCTGGTTCTCCACGCTTTGTATTCTGGTCATGTCAATCGCCTGGTTCACTGGATGGAGATTTGCCCTCGCAAGCAATTTACAACTCTTGATACACATGATGGAATTGGTGTTGTGGACGTTAAGGACTTGTTGACGGATGAGGAGACAGAGGAAACGCGTGAGGCCTTGTATGCACAAGGTGCCAATGTGAAGAAAATTTATAGTACAGAAGCCTATAATAATTTGGATATTTATCAGATTAACTGTACTTATTATTCTGCTCTTGGCAATAACGATCAAGCTTATCTGTTGGCGCGTGTTCTTCAATGTTTTGCACCAGGTATTCCACAGATTTACTACGTTGGTTTACTAGCAGGTGAAAATGATATTGAGCTTTTGGAATCAAGTAAGGAAGGCCGCAATATCAATCGCCATTACTATGATTTGGAAGAAATTGAGCAGGAAGTGCAACGGCCAATTGTACAATCCTTGTTCAAACTCCTTAAATTCCGCAATACAAGTCCAGCTTTCGACGGAGAGTTCTCTGTTAAGATGCTGGATGAAACAAGTATGGAAATTTTCTGGAATAATCAAGATGCAGGGGTGTCTGCCCGTCTAACAGCAAACCTAAAAGAAAAATCCTTTGAAATTGTTGAAATTGAAGAGGGAAAAATTACCACAATTGAGTTATAATATGATTATATAGAAAGAGGGGGATTCCTCTTTTTCTTGACTAAATAAGATTGTGCAGAAAGGATCAATCAAATGTCAGAAATACAAAAGACGGATTGGTGGAAGAAGTCCGTCATTTACCAAATTTATCCTCGTAGTTTTCAAGATTCAAATGGAGATGGAGTCGGGGATATTCGAGGAATTATCAGCCGATTAGATTATCTCCATGATCTTGGAATTGATGCTATTTGGCTAAGTCCTGTTTATCAGTCCCCCATGGATGACAATGGTTACGACATCAGTGATTACCAAGGAATTGCTCCAGAATTTGGGACCTTGGAAGATATGGAAGAGCTGATTGCAGAAGGCCATAAGCGCAATATCAAAATAATCATGGATTTAGTACTCAATCATACCTCGGATGAACATTTCTGGTTTCAAGAAGCTCTCAAAGGTCCAGATAATCCTTATTATGACTATTTTGTTTGGGCTGATGAACCGAATGAATTACGCTCGACCTTCTCAGGCTCTGCTTGGGAATATGTTCCTCATCTGAACAAATACTATCTCCACCAATTCTCTGTTAAGCAACCAGATTTGAACTGGAAAAATCCTGCTCTGAAACAAGAAATCTGGGACATGATTAATTTTTGGATTGAAAAAGGTGTCGGCGGTTTCAGGCTAGATGTAATTGATTTGATTGGAAAAGAACCGGAAAAATTAATTACAGCCGATGGACCGACTCTCCATCCTCTTATTCAGGAATTAAATGAGAAAACCTTTGGTGCATACGACTTAGTGACTGTTGGGGAAACCTGGAGTGCCAATCCAGAAAATGCTCAGTTATATTCACATCCTGACAGAAAAGAATTTTCGATGATTTTCCAATTTGAACATGTCGGACTGGATCAGCAGGAAGGGAAAGAAAAGTGGGATTTGGCACCGCTAGATCCAGCTCGTTTGCATAAGGTTCTATCCAAATGGCAGACTGAACTGGTTGGTAAAGGCTGGAACTCGCTTTTCTGGAATAACCACGATTTACCTCGTGCCATTTCTCGCTTCGGTGATGATCGACCTGCATTTCGTGAACTAAGTGGTAAAATGTTAGCTATTTATCTTCATTTTATGTCAGGGACACCTTATATCTACCAAGGTGAGGAAATTGGTATGATTAATACACCGATTACGGATATTAGCCAAGCGGATGATATTGAAACACGTCGCATGTATGCGGAACGGATTGAAAATGGCTTCACCAAGGAGGAATTGATTACTTCTATAAATGCCAAAGGTCGTGATAATGCTCGCCGTCCAATGCAATGGACAGAGGCAGAAGGAGCGGGCTTCAGTACAGGTCAAGCCTGGCTGGCTTTGGGAGATACTGTCAAAGACATCAACGTTGAAAAAGCACTTGCAGACAAACAATCGCTTTTCTATACCTATCAGAAATTAATTGCTCTTCGGAAAGAGTATCCTTGTATGTCTGAAGGAAAATATGAAGTGATGGAGACTGAAAATAGCTCGGTAATGGCCTACCGTAAATATGATGAACAGGATGATTTCATCATATTAGTAAACTTTTCAAGCCAGGAGCAGGCTTATACTATAGCTGTGGAAGAATATTCTATTTTCATGAACAATTATGAAAACGAAGAGGCGATTAATAAAGGGATGTTGAGACCTTTTGAAGCTATCGTTTTCAAAAAATAAATAAATTTGCCATATTCTCAAGCATTTTTTCAATTTTTTTGGTAAAATAGAAAAAACAAAAAAGAGAGGTTTTATCATCATGGGGAAATTCCAAGTCATTTCACACCCACTCATTCAGCATAAGTTGTCTATCCTTCGTCGTACATCTACTTCAACAAAGGATTTTCGTGAGTTGGTTAATGAAATCGCGATGCTGATGGGTTACGAAGTTTTGCGTGACTTGCCACTTGAAGATGTGGAGATTGAAACGCCAATCACTAAAACAGTTCAGAAACAAATTGCAGGTAAAAAATTAGCTATCGTACCAATTCTTCGTGCAGGTGTTGGTATGGTTGATGGTTTGCTAAGCTTGGTCCCAGCAGCTAAAGTTGGTCACATCGGTATGTACCGCGATGAAGAAACCCTTCAACCCGTTGAGTATCTTGTGAAATTACCAGAAGACATTGATCAACGTCATATTTTTGTAGTTGACCCAATGCTTGCTACAGGTGGTTCAGCTATTCTTGCAGTTGATTCATTGAAAAAACGTGGTGCTTCAAATATCAAATTTGTTGCTCTTGTTTCAGCTCCAGAAGGTGTAAAAGCTCTTCAAGATGCACATCCAGACATTGATATTTACACAGCAGCTTTGGATGAAAAACTCAATGAAAAAGGCTACATCGTACCAGGTTTGGGAGATGCAGGTGACCGCTTGTTCGGTACAAAATAATTAAGAAATCAGCTCTGCTGGTTTCTTTTTCATTTCCTGAAATCGTGTTTTTTATTTGACCAATTTTGACTATTCATATATAATGAGTACAGAAAATCTCGAAAAGGAGTAATTTTATGATTCCAGTAGTTATTGAACAAACTAGCCGTGGTGAGCGTTCTTATGATATTTACTCACGCCTTTTGAAAGACCGTATTATCATGTTGACAGGACCAGTTGAGGACAACATGGCAAACTCTATCATTGCACAATTGCTTTTCCTTGATGCCCAAGACCCTACAAAGGATATTTACCTCTATGTTAATACGCCAGGAGGATCGGTGTCAGCAGGTCTTGCCATTGTAGACACGATGAATTTCATTAAAGCTGATGTTCAAACCATCGTTATGGGAACAGCTGCGAGCATGGGAACCATCATTGCATCAAGCGGTGCCAAGGGCAAACGTTTCATGTTGCCAAATGCAGAGTACATGATTCACCAGCCAATGGGTGGAACTGGTGGCGGTACTCAGCAAACAGATATGGCTATTGCAGCAGAACACCTATTAAAAACACGTAATAAGCTAGAAAAAATCTTGGCAGACAACTCAGGTAAGACAGTCAAGCAAATCCATAAGGATGCGGAACGCGATTACTGGATGTCAGCTGAAGAAACCTTGGCTTACGGATTTATTGACCAGATTATGGACAATACAAAAGTCAAATAAGCAGTGACAAATATGTAATAGTACTGACTATTCCTATTAGCTCCAACTCTTTTACAGGTAGTTGGAGCTTTTCATTTATCATTGAAAACGGTATAATATAGAAAGAGAATTTTTAGAGGAGAAGACATGTTTGAGAAGAAAAATCGCACTTGCTTAACTGTCTATTTACACTACAATCGTGATGCACGTAAACTCAGCCAATATGGAGATATTGTTTACCATTCCAAACGCTTGCGATATGTTTTGGTGTATATGGATCAAGAACTAGTAGAAGCTACCATATTAAAATTGAAAAAGGAACGTTTTGTAAAAAAAGTGGTTCCTTCATACATTAAGGAATTAGACCAAAACTTTGTAGGTAATCTATGGAGAGATGAAGAACCGTCAGTCGTAGGATAGTCGGAATTAGCAGGTATGTATCCCCTGCTAATTTTTTATTTTAAAATTTTTTTCTTTTTTTGTTGACAATTTTCAGATAATTCAGTATATTAGATACATCGTAAAATTTAAGAAAGATTTAAGGAGTTTTCATGAAAACAAGAAAATTTGCAGTAGCGCTTGCTACATTTGCCTCTGCAGCTTTACTCGCTGCATGTGGTAATGTTTCGACAACCAATACTTCAGCCGCAGGTTCTTCTGTAGGTGATACATTTAAAATCGGCTACAACTTGGAGTTGTCAGGTGCTGTTTCGTCTTACGGTCAAACAGAGGAAAAAGGTGCCAACCTTGCCGTGAAAGAAATCAATGCTGCGGGTGGTATTGACGGCAAAAAAATCGAAGTGATTACAAAAGACAACAAGTCTGAAACAGCAGAGGCAGCTACTGTTGCAACAAGCTTGGCAAGTGAAGGGGCAAACGTTGTGATTGGCCCTGCTACATCAGGAGCTTCAGCAGCCTCTATTCCAGCATTGACATCTGCTGGTGTTCCTATGATTACTCCTTCAGGAACTCAAACAAACCTGGTTGTGAACGATAAAGGTGAGGTCCAAGAATACTTCTTCCGTACAACCTTTACAGATGGGTATCAAGGTCAAATTATGGCTAAATACGCTACTGAGAACTTGTCAGCTAAGAAAGTTGTTCTTTACTTTGACAACTCTTCTGATTATGGTAAGGGTGTAGCAGAGGCGTTCAAGAAAGCTTACACAGGAGAAATCGTTTCAGAAATCACATTTGCTTCTGGCGATAAAGATTTCCAAGCTGCTTTGACAAAATTGAAAGATAAGGAATTTGATGCGATCATCATGCCTGGTTACTACAATGAAACAGGTACAATTGTGAAGCAAGCACGCGGTTTGGGTATTGACAAGCCAATTCTTGGTTCAGATGGTTTTGACTCACCACAATTTACTGAATTGGCAACTGCATCAGCAGCATCAAATGTTTACTACCTTTCTGCATTTGTAACATCAGCAAGTGAAAAAGCAAAAGCATTCTATGATGCCTATGTGAAAGAATACAATGAAGAGCCATCAATGTTCTCAGCTCTAGCTTACGACTCAGTTTACATGGCAGCAGAAGCAGCAAAAGGTGCAGCTGATTCAGCAGCAGTGAAGGCTAATCTTGCAGCTCTGAAAGACTTTAAAGGTGTGACTGGTACAATGTCTATTGACAAAGAGCACAATGTCGTTAAATCAGTTTATGTTGTTAGTTTAACAAACGGAGAAGAATCATCTGTAGATACTATCTCTATTGACTAATAGTGGACGAAAAGAGGGAATTCCCTCTTTTTCACTTGTCAGAATGTATAGAATAGTATGCATGCGGATATAAAATTTGGTTAAAATTTCTGTAATTTTAATGATTAAACTCTCTATCTAACTTGCTTATTTTCAGAAAATTTTGTATAATGTAACAATGCTATTGAGCTCGAAAAATATTTAGAAAGATTGGTGAACCTATGCTTCAACAACTTATCAATGGTTTGATTCTTGGTTCTGTTTATGCCCTTTTGGCCCTTGGTTATACCATGGTGTACGGAATTATCAAACTCATTAACTTCGCCCATGGTGATTTGTATATGATGGGTGCTTTTATGGGGTACTTCCTATTAAATAATTTAACTTTTATTGTAGATGGTGGAACGCGTTTCTTTGTTGCTCTCATTCTAGCGATGGTAGGGACGGCTATTCTCGGTGTCGTTATAGAGTTTTTAGCCTATCGTCCTTTGCGTAATTCAACGCGTATAGCAGCTTTGATTACGGCTATCGGTGTATCCTTCTTCTTGGAATACACTATGATTAAATTCTTTACAGCAGACGTAAAAGCCTTTCCACAAGCAATCGAAGCTGTGACTTTTAACCTTGGTCCTGTTTCTGTTACTAATATCCAGTTGATTATTCTTGGTGTATCGCTTGCGTTGATGGTCGCTCTTCAATTAATTGTCAAACGTACAAAAATGGGGAAAGCCATGCGTGCGGTCTCTGTAGATAGCGATGCAGCTCAGCTTATGGGGATCAATGTAAACCGTACAATCAGCTTTACTTTTGCTCTTGGGTCAGCTCTTGCGGGTGCTGCGGGTGTTCTCCTAGGTCTCTACTACAACCAGATTGAGCCTTTGATGGGGATGACCCCAGGTTTGAAAGCCTTTGTAGCGGCAGTATTGGGCGGTATCGGTATTATTCCAGGTGCTGCGCTTGGTGGCTTCGTTATCGGTATCATCGAAACATTCACCTATGTGATTGAATTCGATACTTTCCGCGATGCGATTGTATATACTGTTTTGATCATCATCCTCTTGGTGCGTCCAAGTGGTATTCTTGGTAAAAATGTGAAAGAGAAGGTGTAACCATGAAGCAAAATTTAAAAGTTAATGCGATTTGGTTGGCTATCTTATTGGCTGGTTTTGGGCTTATTCAAGGTCTTGTATCAGCAGGGATTCTGAATTTTTACTACATCCAGATTGTTCAGCAAATCGGTATTCAAATTATCTTGGCAGTTGGTTTAAACTTGATTGTTGGTTTCTCAGGTCAATTTTCACTTGGTCATGCTGGTTTTATGGCTATTGGTGCTTATGCAGTAGGTATTCTTGGGAAAATGATGCCAACTTATGGTGGATTTGCTATCGCCTTGATTGTTGGGATGTTAATCTCAGGTGCAGTGGCTCTTTTAGTTGGTATTCCAACCCTTCGTTTGAAAGGGGACTACCTTGCAATTGCTACTCTTGGTGTTGCAGAGATTATTCGTATTTTAATTATCAATGGTGGTAGTGTAACGAATGGTGCAGCAGGTATTATGTCTATTCCACTCTTTACAAGCTGGCCTTTAGTTTATATTTTTGTAATCATCACAACCTTGGTGACAGTTAACTTTTTGCGCAGTCCGATGGGACGTGCTACAATTTCTGTTCGTGAGGATGAAATTGCGGCAGAATCTGTAGGTGTCAATCCAACATTTGTGAAAGTTTCAGCCTTTGTATTTGGTGCCATGACGGCAGCCATTGCAGGTGGTCTCCATGCAGGATACGTTGGGACAATTGTTCCGAAAGACTTTGCCTTTATGACCTCCGTTAACGTTTTGATTATCATTGTATTGGGTGGTTTGGGCTCTATCACAGGTACCTTTGTAGCAGCCATTGTACTTGGTATTTTGAACGTATTCCTCAAGAGTTACTCTGATATTTCAATGATTATCTATTCATTAGCTCTTATTCTCTTGATGATTTTCCGTCCTGGAGGTCTTTTGGGAACTAAGGAATTCAGCGTAGCAGCTCTACTCAAGAAGAAGGAGGTTAAGTAATGGCATTACTTGAAGTAAAAGATTTAACCAAGAACTTCGGTGGCCTGACTGCCGTTGGTGACGTGACCATGGAACTTCATGAAGGGGAATTGGTTGGTCTTATCGGTCCAAATGGTGCTGGTAAAACGACTCTTTTCAACCTCTTGACAGGTGTTTATGAGCCAAGCGAGGGGACAATTTCTCTTGCAGGGACTATTTTGAACGGTAAAGCACCATCAAAAATTGCTTCGCTTGGTCTTGGTCGTACTTTCCAGAACATTCGTTTGTTCAAAGATATGACCGTTTTGGAAAATGTTTTGATTGGTCTTGGCAATCATGGTAAATCAGAAGTATTTGCAAGTTTCTTCCGTCTCCCAGCATTCTATAAGAATGAAGAAGCGTTGAAAACAAAAGCGATTGAACTTTTGAAAATCTTCGATTTGGATGGAGATGCAGATACATTAGCTAAAAACCTTCCTTACGGTCAACAACGACGTTTGGAAATCGTTCGTGCCCTTGCGACTGAACCAAAAATTCTTTTCTTGGATGAACCAGCGGCTGGTATGAACCCACAAGAAACGGCAGAATTGACCCAACTTATCCGTAAAATCAAAGAAGAATTTGGCATTACTATCATCTTGATTGAACACGATATGAGCTTGGTTATGGAAGTAACGGAGCGGATATACGTATTGGAGTACGGTCGTTTGATTGCCCATGGTACACCAGAAGAAATTCGTAATAACAAGCGTGTAATTGAAGCCTACCTTGGAGGTGAAGCTTAATGGCAATGTTAGAAGTAAAAAATCTTTCCGTTAACTACGGTGTTATCGAAGCTGTTAAAGATGTTAGCTTTGAGGTTAATGAAGGTGAAGTTGTAACCCTTATCGGTGCTAATGGTGCTGGTAAAACCTCTATCCTTCGTACTATTTCAGGACTTGTTCGTCCATCAGCTGGAACGATTTCTTTCCTTGGAAATGAGATTCAAAAAGTTCCTGCTCGTAAAATCGTTGCGGACGGTTTGTCGCAAGTTCCAGAAGGTCGACATGTCTTTGCAGGCTTGACTGTTATGGAAAACTTGGAAATGGGTGCCTTCCTTCGTAACAATCGTGAAGAAAACCAAGCAAACTTGAGAAAAATCTTTGCTCGTTTTCCACGTTTGGAAGAGCGTAAAAACCAGGATGCCGCTACCCTTTCGGGTGGTGAACAACAGATGTTGGCCATGGGACGTGCCCTAATGAGCCAACCAAAGCTCTTGCTTCTTGATGAACCATCAATGGGCTTGGCTCCAATCTTTATCCAAGAAATTTTTGATATTATCCAAGATATTCAAAAACAAGGAACAACTGTCCTCTTGATTGAGCAAAATGCCAACAAAGCTCTCGCTATTGCAGATCGTGGCTATGTTCTAGAAACAGGAAAAGTCGTCCTCTCAGGCACAGGAAAAGAACTCCTCGCCTCAGAAGAAGTCAAAAAAGCATATCTGGGTGGCTAAAATGAGGCTGACGCCTCATTTTAGGTTGGAAATAGGGACCGTCGGCAGACGGTCTTTCCTTTTTTCTTTATGTTGAAAATTAAAAACTCTCAGAAACGCCGAAATATCAATGTTTCTAAGAGTTTAATGACTTGCTATCTTTCGCAAACTTCTTCAATTTTTTATATTTTTAGGAGTTTGTCTACGTTCTGAACCGCTGGTAAGCGGTTTTCTTTATAAGTGAGTTACCTCACGTTTTAAGTTGGAGATGAGAACTGCCGGCAGGCAGTTTTTTTATATTCGGATAGGCAGTTTTAATCGGGAGATAGGAAAACTAGCAACTTGGGTTGCTAGTTTCAGAATGAAGACAAAGTCGTTAGAATTATATTTCTAACGGCTTTTTCATATGTAAAGTAGTATAATAGAGATAGGAATACTAGCTAATAAGCAGAGGGAGAATCGCTATGTTACACAAAGAAAATCCAGACTACAATCGCGGTCAATTTGGTTTC